>JBNKRV010000224.1:0-38283 GCA_050296935.1 Marinilabiliaceae bacterium
AAAGCTATGAATGTCACTTATAAATACCGATTTTCTGCGTCATATTTGCTTACCATAGCCCGCTATGCTTTCGCAAACATTCCTTAAAACTCAATATTTATAAGCGATTTGAGCCTTTAATTTTATATCGAACTCAGGTTATTAAAAAAATCTCAGCTCCACGGCGACTCTACGTTCATCATCTTAATACATGATACTTCTGTCTTGATACTTGATTCTTGTGTCTTAATACACGTATCTTAATACTTAATACTAATAAACCCAAGCACTGATATTTTTATTACCTTTGTGCAAAATTACTTTTATGAAGTTTAGTGATGTAAAAATACCATCGTTTCTGAAAAATAAGTACATCCTTACCCTTGTTATTTTTGGTATTTGGATAGGCTTTTTTGATCAGAATAATTTATGGGACAGGATTAAGCTTTCGTCACGTATTCATCAACTTGAGAAACAAAAACATCATTACGAAATAGAGATCGGACAAAATCAACGCAAGTTAAATGAAATTCAGGAAAGCAAAGAAAGCTTAGAAAAATTTGCGAGAGAACAATATCTCATGAAGAAGAAAGACGAAGATATCTTTGTTGTAATTGAACAGGAAGATTAGTACACAAAAAAATCCAAAATGAATATTTTTAAAATACTAAGCCTTAGCTATTATTTAGGCATGATATTACTTATAGCCGGCATATTACTACAATTGAACAATGTGAATTATGGTTTGTATTTACTTATTGCAGGAATTATTCCATTTCTTGGCATTCGACTTTTTAATCTTATTAAAGGGAAACCTGAAAACAAAAGACTGAATGGAATAATGGTTGCCAGTGCATTGTTTTTAACAGCAACCATTGCTGCCATTGTTTTAAATAAAAACTATTGGATTATCGGTATTCTGATAACAGCTGTTCTGGATCTGTACGTTTCGTTCAGAAAATATGTGTAGCATTTCGTTGAATACGTCGGTATTCCTTTAACAATTCCAATTCATCAAAAATATCATCCACTTCTACATCCATCAACTGGAGCAATTCAATTGCAGCATCAAATACCGACACTTTCTCCAGAAAATGCTCATGTATGTAGTTGACGTATTTAACCACTCTAAAAGCGTTAAAAACATGATAAAATCGCTTCCTGAATACGGATAGTTCTGAGCAATTCTGACTCACTGCATTTAGCTCCTCCCAAAATACAGAATTCAACAAATAACTCCTGACTCTTCCCGGCAATTTAATCAAAGCCTCCTGATATTCAGGTTCGGTTATCTGATAGAAAGAATCCATATTTTCGAAAAGAATCTTTAAATCAATAAACCCTTGCAAGTTATAGGTCAGATATTCCTCATCACCACTTTCAACAATAGATTTAATAGTGGGACCGGTACCAAAAGGAACACGATCAGATATACGGGGCGAAGGTTGAATAACGGTATCATTCAATTCACCATAACCTCCCATCTGAATTAATTTCTGAATAAAATAAAATTCTTCACCTCCCTGTCTGCGATTCATTCCTCCGGCTTTCACATAAGCTTCAGCTTTAAATGCAAAACAGGACCCTATCGTATGGAAAGCATATGGAAAATTAATCATTTTTAAACAAGCTACATAATAACGAAGATGTAGTTCATACTGAATGATAGCATTGTATATTTCCTCATTAAAAGCATCTCCTTTCACCGGATGTTCAAAGTAAATAGAACACCCCTTGTGTTTCTTCACTTTAAAATAAGATGCTATGGAAGTAAAATAATTATCACTTACGATCGTGTCGGCATCTAAGGACACAATGATTCCATCACTTTTTTTAATAGTACTAAAATGTTTAACCGCTAAATCCATCCCAATTTTGCGCGCTAATCCGGCACCAAAATGTTTTTTAGGTAAGTCTAAAGCCTCAATCACAAAAAAATCAATAACATGATTGGTAGTACTTATGTATTGAGTAATCTCTTCAATGGTATTTTTTTGTTTTTCAATCACTTCACTCTCCGCATTCTTCTGTGCATTGACAACCAATAACACAGCCACTTTTTCTTCGGATACACGGCATTGCACCAAAGAATTTAAAGTTGAAAGCAGATCATCTTCCAGATACACGGGTATCACTACCACAATATCAGCTTTTCCTATATATGCAGGATCAAAGTCTGTAAATGGCGGATGCTTTTGAAGGTATTTATTAAACTCTTTATTCATATTGAAAACCAAAACACTAAAATACACAAAAGGCAGATTCTAATAGAACCTGCCTTGTAATTATCTTTTAAATACTAAACCTATGATTACTCAGTAGCTTTACTATTCTCGTATCTACTATTTAAACCTTCAGCAATTTGCTGCGTAATATTTACACCAGGAACACTGTATAATACATTATCCCCCAGAGTATTGCTTATGATCATTTTATAACGCCCATCAGCATTAAATTCTTCCAGGTAAGATGTTAATGTATCTCTTAACTGACGATTAAGACTTTCCTGTTCTCCCATCAGTTCATTGGATAATTTTGAATTCAATTGTTGCAATTCCTGATCACGCGCCATTAAATTCTTTTGTTCCTGCTCAGCCCTTTCTCTGGATAGAAAACCATTATTTTGTACTTTTCTTTGAAACTCGGCCATTTGATCCTGCAATTTTTTTGCTTGCTCATTAAAATCAGTACGAGATTTCTCTTCTTTTTTCAATAACTCCTCTTGTAGATATATAGCGAACTGGTACTGACGTAATAATGAATCTGTATCGATATAAGCAATCGGAAATACATCGTTTTCACTAATATTTTCAGTAGATTTTTGAGTATCATCATCTTTTGTGACACCTTTACTCTGATCACAACCAACTAACAATACTGAACTCAATCCTGTTAAAATAAATAAATTAACAACCAGTAAAACTTTTTTCATGTGTTTAAATTTTCATTATACCTCACAAACTATGGCTCAAAATACCTTGAGAAATAAATAGTTTGTGTGAATTAATATTTTATGGGACACTAATAACAAGTACAACAACCTAATAATACTAACCTATATTGCTTAAGTTTTTGCATTCGGACAACAAATATAAATTAATAACAAAGATTTAAAAATAATTTTTGATTTTTTTAATGGTTGAGATGATATAAGTAAGGATTCTTTCTGTGAATTATCAATCATTAAGATATATGTATTAAACCCATTATGATCTCAGCATTTTCATTTTCAACCATTAACCAATTTTAAAAGTATAACAGAACTCAAAGTATCTAAACAGAAATTTTAAACTAGTAATATTAAAGCTGAAAATGAAACAATATTAAAAAATCCTTCTGGATCTGGAACGGTATTTACTTCTTGATGCACCACCTCCTCTATATCCTTGTTGAGTACATGGGATGGCGCTTCTATCAATTCGTGGCTTATTTGATGAAGGTATCGTATACATAATCGATAACTCATGCGCTCCACCCGTATTACCGGCCAAATTAGACAAAGTGAGATCGTAGGAGTAGCCTAATCTCGTATTTCCTAAATGAACACCAAAAATAGCAATAATCGCATCGGTATTTGAAAGTTGTTCTACATTCTCGGTAGGAATACCTCTATACCACAATCCAAGCTCGATTGGGTTATATTGCCAGTAAGCCCCCAGATCCAACTGATTAAAATCCTGTTGTTTTCTATAGTTTACGGCAAAGGTTATACTTTGATCCGGATTTCTTCTTTTACCCTCCTTATAAACCCATTTATAGCCTGCAAAAGCAGACATTTTCATTCCCCGGTTAGATTCAATATCTGTAAATCCTATATCACTTCTTACCAAATGATCAATGGTAACACCTGCCCAATAAAAATTACTATAAATCATAACAGAGGCAGCCGCATCAAATTTATTATTCTGTTCCTGAGCTAAAACAATTCCTCCTCCGGTAACCAAATTGCCACTTTCATCAATACTTGTTCCTAAAGTACCTCTTGATGGGTCAATTAAGTTCTGAGCAAACTTAAACTGAATTCCAGGGCGTACCATTACATTTCTGGAAATAAATATTTCATAGGCATATAACAAACCTATATTTTGATCTACCAATGCTCCTTGCTGTTGATCATCTCTGTAATATAACAACCCCAAACCACTATTAAAACCGGAAAAATAATGATCAAATGAAACGGACATAGACCGATATGTTCCGGGTATATTAGGCCATTGATCGCGATAGATAACAGACATTCTGCTACCATCCACCAAACCAGTAAATGAAGGACTTAAGTACAAAGGGGATGCGTAATTCTGAGAGAACGAAGCATCCTGTGAGTGGGATTTTGATAAACAAAAAACCAACAAAAGCATAATAACTGAAATTCGTGTTGTGTATTTTCTCATACTAAAGTCTATACTTTATTCAGAAACTGATTAAATTAAATTCTATCAGAATCTGAAAGTCTTACAAAGTAAACTGGCACTTTGTAAGACGTATCATTAGATTAATTTTTTTAATATTATCGAACCAGAAGTACACTTCCGGCTTCGTTAAATACTTTACCACTATTAAATGTTCCTTTCACTTTCCAAACATATACTGCCTGTGGAGCTAAAGTTCCATTATAAAATCCATTCCATCCTTCATCAATATCAGAACTCTCAAATATCAACTGTCCCCATCTGTTAAATATTTGTATCTGATACTGATCTACATCCCTGTATATTGGTCGGAATACTGTATTTGTTTCTCCTCCTCCGATTGAGTTTGCATTTCCTCCATCAGGACGAGGCATAAATGAGTTCGGGAATGTCACAAATCCCTGAAGAACGGTTGTTATGGCCTGTGGCTTAACAATAGTATCCAGACATCCATATTTATTCTCAACAATCAGTGATAAATCATATACTCCTTCTTCTTTATATATATGTAACGGATTCACATCTGTTGAAGTTCCTTCATCTCCAAAATCCCATAAATAGCGTTCTGCATCCACCGACAAGCTATAACAACGTAACAAGTCATCAGGTATATAAATAATATCCGGACTATAACTAAATTCAGCTACAGGATGATCATGAACATTAATGTCCATTTGATACTCCCCATCAACATTATCGGGTCCCGGAGCCACCATTGTTACTAAATACTTTCCAGGATTATAGAAAGTATGTACCGGATTACGATCTGTGGAAGTATTTCCATCTCCAAAGTCCCAATTAAACACAGAACCGCCATCGGAGTGATTCGTAAATTGAATTGTTAACGGATAACAACCCTGAGTGGTATCAGCGATAAATTTAGCATCCGGCACTTCTCTGTATTCAATACTAACATCGTCATAAGTAATACACCCATTTACATCCATTCTCCAACGGAAAGTATTGACACCTACATTTAAGTCATTAACGATAGTATTAAAGTAGGTTTCATCTACAAATTCACCAGCTCCTGCAATAACCGACCATGTTGCTCCTAAATCACCCGGATTTGATGCTTTAAGCTCATATGATGTTTCATAAGTAACATCATCTTCTCCCGCATAAGGATCTGCTTTATTACTTACTATTTCAACCACATCTTCAGTTGTACAAGTGCCATATGCCACTGTCCATTTAAACCTGTTTTCTCCTAATCCTAAATTACGAACTATTGAAGTCGGATTTGAAGCATCTTCAAAATCACCATGTCCACTAATTACGGTCCAGGTTCCTATTCCTGAATTTGGATTATTGGCATTTAATGTCAGGTAATCTTCACATGTTGATCTATCGTTACCTGCCTTAGCCTGGTCAGGAATCTGATTAAAAATAGTTATCTGATCAGATGAAATACAACTTCCTTTCTGAATATTCCATTGTAATATATTTTCACCAAAGGTCAGACTATCCACTCTTGAATTTTCATTTGTAGCATCAGCATATCTGGCATTACCAGAAATTAATGTCCAAAATCCGTCTCCCTGGGTTGGTACATTCGCGTTCAAAAAGGCATAATCTTTACAATCTTCAATATCCGGACCTGCATTTGCAGTTGTTGGTGTATTGTTAGTAATTGTAATATCTGAATGCTTCATACACTGACCTTGAGTTATTGTCCATCTTAATACATTGTCACCCTCAGTTAAGTTGCTTATTGTTGCATCCGGTAGTGTTGGATCATTAAAATTACCACCACCTTCAATGATAGACCAGTTACCAATACCAAAATCAGGCGTTGCAGCTTTGAGCACCACTGTTGGGTCACAATACTCCTCACTAGCCCCGGCATAAGGTTCTGATGGTTCATTATTAATTACCGTAATCTCATCTACTGAAGTACATAAACCATTATCACTGGTCACTGTCCATCTGAACACATTATCTCCTTTAGACAAACCACTAACAACAGCTTTTTCCTCATTAATCTGATCAGCTGTTATTGTAGCTGAACCTGTAAGTACTTCCCACGAGCCAGTTCCAACATCCACCTTGGTGGCATCAAGAATAGTATTACTTTGACAAAGTTCCTGCGTGTTACCTGCATAAGCTGTACTTGGTGAATGATTGATAACACTAACCTCTGCAGAGGTTATACAACCCTGATTATTAATAGACCATTTCAGCCTATTAGTTCCTTTAGCTAAATCATATACCTCAGATACCGGATCATTTGTATTGGCAAATCTGGCCTGACTGGTTCCTCCCACCACACTCCATGTTCCAATACCCGGTGATGCATTGTTCGCTTCCAGGAAGGTATGGTTTTCACAGATTTCCTGAGTACTACCAACAGAAGCCTGAATCGTATTATAACTGATTTCAACATCATCATATAAAATACAGCCTTCGTTTTCAACAGTCCACCTAAACACATTCTTACCAAATTTCAATGTATCAACAGCAGTAGAGGCATTATATTCATCTGTAAAATAACCACCTCCGCTTCTGATAGTCCATTTTCCTGTACCCACTTCCGGAACCGATGCCCCAAGCACAATAGAACTGTCACAAGTAGCTTTATTATCACCGGCAATTGCCGCCGATGGTTTATTATTTGTAATAGAAACCTGACTCACAGACTGACAACCTTGATGGGTAATTGTCCACGTTAAAATATTCACTCCTTTATCAAGATTTCTTACTTGCGTATATGGGCTTTCATTGTTATCGAAATTCGCAGAACCTGATCCACCTAATATACCCCAGGTACCTTCTCCCGGAACAGGATTATTACCCTCGAGTATAGCGCTATCCATACAATTAACCTGATCATATCCTGCAAATGCTTCTATAAGGTTATTTGAAATTTCCACATCAGAAACCGAAGTACAACCATTATTGTCAATAGCCCATCTAAAGCGATTTTTACCCTTACCTAAGTTGGTTACGAGTGTATTCCTTTGTGTAGAATCAGCTATAATTCCTGAACCTGAAATTAATGTCCATGTTCCTTTCCCATAAACCGGAACGCTTCCTGACAAGGAAACCGTATCTGTACATATTGGGCGATTATGACCAGCAAATGACAAGGACGGTTTATTATTTACAATGGTTAATGTATCCCGTTTTATACATGATGCCGATGCCAGAGGAACTTTGACTTCCCAAATCAGCTTATTAATACCGGGAGCTAAGTCATATACATACCCCTGACCAATTTCATCAATTGGATTTCCATTTTCATCTCTACCTTTTCCTGAACCTTCAATAATTCTCCATTTTCCGATTCCATACTTTGGTATTTCAGGATTCAAAGTCGCAGAGTCAACACACACTACCTGGTCATTACCGGCAAATGCATCAGACGCCTCATAGTTAAATACACTGATTGTATCGTAAGAGAAACATACATCTTTTTTAACCTCATATTTGAATATGTTCTCACCTTTTGCTAAACCAGTAACAGCTGTTTTAGGATCAGTATCATTGACAAAGACTCCACCTCCGGACAATACTGACCAGGTTGGTGAACCTACTGATGGCGTTCGTGCATTTAAAATAGTAGCATCTCCGCATTCAATTATATCGATACCTCCATTGGCATCTGATGGTTTATTGTTAATTATAACTACAGTATCTGTAGTAAAGTTCTCACTTCCTCCTGCAAACCTGAGCGTCCATCTAAATACATTTATACCCGTATGAATATCTGATATTTTTGTTTTAGCACTATTTGAAGATTCAAATACAGCGCTACCTTTAACTATGGTCCATTCTCCATAGGTACCTTCTGGTTCATTTGCCTGCAGTGATGTAAAATCTTCACATAAATGTAACTGATCCAAACCTGCATCTGCCTCGGCCAAAACTCCACTCTGAACAGCTACATCCACATAGTCAACACAACCTACATTGGTAACTGTCCACCTGAAATAGTTAAAATTAGGTAACAGATTTGTTACTGTAGTTGTGGATGAATTTGGATTAGAAATTGTACCTCGTCCTTCCAGTAGTGTCCACAATCCTTTTCCAACCTTAGGATCTTCAGCCCTAAGAGTAGTTCTATTATCATCTACATAAATATATGAAGTTGCACTTACCTCGTAAGGTTGGTTATTTAATACATTAACTGTATCCGTTGATACACAACCTTTTTGAGTTACTGTCCATACTAAGGTGTTAGTTCCATATCCAAGAGATGTGGCACTGGCTGTTGCACTACCCGAAGATGGATTAAAAACAACGCCTCCCGCACCACTTACAATAGTCCACAAACCACTTGCTCCGGATGGAGCTGGTGTTGCGTTCAGCTTGGCTACTTTACCACATACTGCAGTATCTGCACCAGCATATGCATCTACATGAAGATTGGTTATCGTAAAGTCAACATATGATGAACATGTATTATTAGATACGGTCCATCTGAATACATTGTCACCATGTGCAACATTTCGAACCATAGTATTAGGATCAGCAGAATTATCAAATCGACCTTGACCACTCACAACACTCCAAACTCCATCTCCATAAACTGGAGTTACTGCATGTAAGTTATACTCATAATCACAAATTGATATGGTTGAACTTCCCCCGGAAATTTCGGCAGGAGATGTTTGATTGTTGGTGATAACTACTGAATCGAACGAAGCACAACCGTTACGTGTAAGCGTCCATCTGAAAACATTTTTACCGCTATTTTCCTGAGCTAATGCAGTAACATCAGTAGTTGCAGAGTTACCGGAAACAAAATTACCAAATCCTTCAATGACACTCCATTGTCCACTTGCATCAACAGGAATTTCTGTACCATAAAGTGTGGTTGTTCCATCACAAGAATATTTATCCACACCTGCATCCACATCCAATGCATTATTCCGAATGGTTACAATAGATTTTGACAAACAATCGCCTTTTCTGATATTCCAACTTATCTCATGATCACCTTTAGCAATATTCGTAACACTAATAGTCGGACTATTGACATTATCAATTGTGAGGGATCCTGATTCAATTCTCCAATATCCGGTTTCATCTGAAGCTGGCTTACTACCTCTTAAGCTTGTGAAATCTGTTTGACATGGTAGATCCTGTAAGGTAATAATCACATCACTTGCATTATAAATTAAAGCTTCCGTTGGTTTGTTATTGATCACATTAACAGTTGCTGTACTATAACATGCACCCTTTCTGATTGTCCAGGTAAAAGAATTGGAACCCGGATCAAGATCAGTAACATTTGTATTCTCATTTGTAGAACTAACAATAAATGCTCCGCCTGTGGTTGACCAGTAGGCTTCATCTGCATTTATAACTGAATTTAAAGGTGTACCAAACAACTGTACTTTTCCATCACATACCTTATCTGAAGAAGCAATTGCATTTACAGTAACCTGATCATTATATATCACCACTGTATCTGAAGTGTAACATCCTGTTAAATCATTAGTTACAGTCCATAAAAAGGTATTGGCTCCTTGTGAAAGGTTATATACATGAGCATCAGGACGTACCTGATCCACTGATCTGTTTACATACTGACCCGAACCATTCAATATCTTCCATAATCCACTTTCTCCAGCTTTTAAAGGAGCAGCATCAAAAGTGTATGTTGTTAGACAAATGCGCTCATCACTACCGGCATCTGCAACAGGTAAAGGTGTTATAGTAACCTCTAAAGGAGGAGACCAAGGTTCATCTGAGCTACATGAATTAACCGGACGAACTTTTATATCTCCTATTGTAGATGGAACATTAGGATCCAGGTCCACAATAATAGAAGTACCTGTACCACTTCCCTGTAAGATAAGACCTGTAGGTAAAGACCACTCGTAAGAAGTGGCATTAGCTACCGGATCAATACTATATATTAAACCGGTTTCACCTTCACAAAGATTCTGATCACCAGAAGGAGCTATCAAAATTGGATCTGGTAATACTTTAGCATTAACCCAACGCTCAATGGTAGTATTTACTCCACATGCATTCTCTGCATAAACACGAATATATCCTCCGGCAAATGATCTGTCAAAATCAACGGTGACACCTGTTGTGCCATTACCTGAGGTAATTGTCATACCAGATTCCACAGCCCATACATAATTGGTTGCATATTTTACGGAATCAACAGAATAATCAAACCCACCAAGACCTTGACATACCTCTCCATTATCTGTTGTACTTTCTATAGTTGACAGCGGTTCAGGTAATTGATCTACAATAATGGTGGCCTGTACTGGAACATTAATATCCATTGTACAACCATTTGCATCTACAACAGATGTAATTTTATAAATTGTGGTAACCACAGGAGTTACATTCCAGGTGTATTTATTATCTGTATCAGGTGTTACCAATAATGTACCTTCAGAACCATTAGCTTCATAGGTAATGGTATATGGCGCATTATTTTCATTAAATCCAAATGTTAATGATGTACTTTCGCCTGCACATATATCCGTACTACCTGCAAATGTAATTATAGGTTTATTATTGATGGTTACATCAACCTGACCATTACCTGCATTACTGCAACTATAATCATCAGATACATTTAAAACAATATATCCGGCATTAGCCACCGGATCATCGGTAAATGTAGTATCACTTGCATAAACACCACTAATCGTATTGGATGTTCCATTATTTACATCCTGCCAGGTAAAACTAAATGGGGCTTTTCCTGTAAAAGATACCGATAATTGTACCGATCCATCCTCACAAACTTCTGTTGGACCAGTAATAGTTGCTGTTGGTAAATCATGAACTGTTAACTGTATTTGATTTCCTGTTGTTTCCCCTTGTAAACAAGCTGCATTTGCTGGATCAGCCACTTTTGCAATTTCATACGTTCTGCTGGATGTTGGACTAACTGTTATAATATAAGGTGTTTGATCAACAATATATTCTGTAGTAGTAAAGTCATCATATACAGATACTCTCAAATTACCTTGAGTTCCAAAATCCCAATTAGAAGTATTTATAGAAAGATTATAAGTTTCTCCTTGACAAATTTCACTTAATCCACTTACTGAAGTAAGTTCAACATTAGCCTCCGGTTCGGTAATTAAGGTAAAATCTGATAACTCACAATTATTTCTATCCGGTGTTTTAGTATCAAAATCCTCAGCATGATCTTTTAAGGTAACGGTATAATTACCTG
Organism: Marinilabiliaceae bacterium; assembly: GCA_050296935.1. Classification (GTDB taxonomy): domain Bacteria; phylum Bacteroidota; class Bacteroidia; order Bacteroidales; family Marinilabiliaceae; genus Saccharicrinis. The sequence continues at coordinate 11,548 of JBNKRV010000224.1, forward strand.
CAGGCAGATTTGTAAAACTAAATGGTACACCTGACAATGCATCTTCATTCGTATCAGAATAACCTTCAGTGCTGGTAATTTCAACCAGATAATTATTGGAAGCATTTGGTCTTCCTCCTCCAACAATTACTTCAATTTCACCAGTTGCAGTTCCGAAACACTGTACATCGCTTACTTTATTAGTCGTAAGAGTCAGTGGTGTATATTCGCTGATAACAATATCTTCCTGATAAGTTTCAGTGGCATCATCTGTTACTACAACTCTGTAAGTACCAGGTGTTAAATCCATTAAGTCATACGAAGTACCTTCTATATCCACATTTGTTCCAGGACCCGTAATTTGTATTCGATACCTGTCGCCATCAATAGGAAAACCTCCAAACACTCGATTAATATGAATCTCTCCATTATCGCCACCATTACATGGACTTATCTGATGAACTGTTTTTTCAAATCCAAGTGATTCTCCAGGTTCTACAACTCTTATTCCGGTTAACTCAGCAGGACATCCATTGTTATCTGTTGCCACAACTCGATAAGTTCCCGAACTTAATCCTGTAGCAGGATTTAAGGTACCTATTGATGTATCTGATGCATCGAACCATTCCACACTTCTTGGAGCTGTTCCATCATACACATCGACTAAAATCTGACCATTATTACCTCCAACTGTTGAGACATCAGTAATTTGTGGATTATCTACTTTAATGTATGTTGATGGTTGTGAAACAATTATTTCATCCGATGAAACTGAACATCCATTTGCATCTAATACAGTTAACCTGTAAGTACCTGCTGCCAATTTTGTAGGATTACTGCCTGCCGCATTACTTCCTCCAACACTACTCCATTCATATTTATAATCACCTGATGAAAACTTGGTACCTCCTGATACCGTAACTGCAATTTCACCAGTTGCTTCGCCATAACAAAGTATTGGCGTAACAACAATATTATCTATATTTAATGGGTTATCAGGCCCTTTTATTTCATATGATTGATTAAAAGTACAATGCAAATCTACATCTTCAACCTTCAATTTATATAATCCCTGTACTTGATTATCTAATACAGATGTCCCTACAACATTATTCCAATAATACTTATAATTTCCAGATCCACCGGTAACAGTGGCTACTAGTTTACCACTAGGCTGACCAAAACACATTTTAGAATCAAATACAGCTACATTTACACTTAAACCGGTAGATGCTGTCACTGTAAATGTTTTTTTAATGGCGCAATTTGTTCCTGAAATATCCGTTCTTCCATCCGTAATGGTCACTTCATATTCTCCTTCGCTTAAACCACTTTGATCTCGCGATCCATCCACTATTCTGGTAGGATCACCTGAAATAACATTCCAACTATAGGTATAATTTCCATCCCCTCCAATCACATCGTAGCTAATGGCTCCATCATCATTTCCCGAACAAGTTACCGGAGTAACATCTTCATTAATAACAGATATAGCATGCGTCAATGTTTCAGATATAGTTGCCGTACAACTACGTCCATCTCCTAAATCAGATACTTTAACCGAATAAGTACCACCAGTTAAATTTGTTTGATCTTCATCTCCCTGAACTAAACCAGTACCTAATGCTGAACTCCAATCGTATTTAAATCCTGATCCTGATCCACCATTAACCGTAAGATCAATTGCTCCTCCAGTTCCATCACAGATCGTTTCAGTAACATTTGTAGAAAGCACAATTTTAGGATCTTGCAAAACAGGTATTGTTAAGCTCGAATTACACAAATTATCATCTGTTACGGTTACGGTATAATCATCTGCCGGCAAATTGTATTGATTCTTATTGTCTGCTAAATTAGTTCCTACTACCGGACTCCAACTATAATTATAAGGTGCAACTCCGCCTAAAACTCCAATCTCAATTTTTCCATCGCTCTTGCCAAAGCAAGAAACATTTACTACAGCAGGAGAAATATCAATGGCTTGTGGCTGACCCACCGTAAATTTAAATTCTTTATAACAATAAGATCCTCCAACATTTTCATTTTTATCGGTAATTCTTAAGGTATAATCACCTGCTTTTAAACCATCAATATTTCGAGTTGTTGCAGTAAAACCATTCGGACCCGTCCAGGAAAAATCAAATGACCCTGAGCCACCGTATATATTTGTAATATCTATTGCTCCATTATCTCCATTGTAACATCTCACATCAGTTATCAATGAATCAATAGTTAATTCGTTTGGAACAAAAACATCCTTAGACACTTTACATAGAGGTTTATCTCTAACAGTGATGGTGTACATACCACCTTGAGTGATCAATACACGTTTAGGATCCACAGGTACGGGAGGAGTAAATGCCGGACCATTCCAATTGTAAGTATAAGCCCCTGTTCCTCCCTTAACATTGCCCACTACTAATGTACGTTGATATGGTTCACAATTTGTATACTCAAAATAGGCATTATAAGAAATTGGATCAGGCTGAGAAACTGTAAAATCCTTATTGGCTATACATTGTTGCCCATCCAACGTTGTTTCTAGCGCAACTGAATAAGTCCCCTGGGGTAAATTCCCTTGATCTTTTGTAGTATTATCTGCAAATACAAAACCAGATGGTCCACTCCAATCATAGGCAGTACCCAGACCCAAACCAGTAGTAGTTATAGCTATGGCACCAGTTGAATCGCCATTACATATCACATCAGAAACAGTTCCTGAAATATCAATGTTATGTTTATAATCCACCACAAAGTCAAAATCTACTGAACATGATCCTCTACCAACATCAACAATAGTCAATGTATAAGTTCCATTTGACAATCCTGTTTGATCCAGATTACTGTTATCAATACCTGTACCACCATCAGCAGAACTCCATGAAAAGTTATAATTTGAAGACGCTCCTGTTATTTGAACATTTTGTATACTCCCATTATTCACCCCAAAACAAGTGGCCTTAGTAACATCAGCTGTTGCATTAATATGCTCTAATTTCACTTCTTTTGATAGAATACACTTATCTACTGCGTTTGAATTAAGATCCTGAACCTTAATTACATATTTATTAGCTGTTAAATTTGTAAGCTTAGGATCTGTAACTGAAACAGGAAGTCCTGTATTATTAACGATTGGGTTAAGCACAATATCTGCTTTTCCATCCGGACTTACAGTGACCAAATAATTTTGATCACCAGAGACTATTCTTCCTCCACCAATAGATAATTCAATTACACCAGAGTTTGATACGTCACAATCAATCTCTTTTTTGGTAACCACCAATGTCATTTCTTCCGGCTCAGTAACATTTACTGAGTAAGTAGGACTAACACAACCATTCTTATCTAATAAAGTGAGTGCATAATTTTGTGATATTAAGTCCTGAATATTATAATTCGTTGTACCTATTGAAAGAAATGTCACACTTCCATTGAGCTCATATCTATAAGGTTCAGTACCTCCTTGTATATTGGTTAAATTAATTACACCGCTATCATCACCATAACAAGTGATTACATCAGAGTGAGTTACAGAAGATTTTAACTCACCTGGTTGGTTAATAATTATTGAGCCTGAAGTATAATTACATGATGAGCTAAGTGATTGTATTTTTACCCGATATGTACCTGCAGGTTTATTCACAATACTTGAGGTTGTTTCACCTGCTAATAGAACCCAACCTGAACCATTATCTTGTTCCCATGTGTATGAAAATCCATGACCTGCCGGACGCCCTGTAGGAGTAATTGAAATTGAACCATCACTACCACCAAAACAAGCAACATCAACTACAGATGGTATAACTCCAAGAGGATCAGGATTGCTAACTACAACAACATCCGATTTTACACAGGTATTACTTGTAATAGAATATACATTAACTTTATAGGAACCTGACTTTGTTAAATCAACTTGTACAGCTTCACTTGTCCAAGTACCACTAGCTATAGTTAATCCATCCGGATCAATCCATTCCACCATAAAATTATCACCTTTTGGAGCAATAGCATTGTCCCAAGCATCACCAGAAATATCTATATTTATAGAGGCTAAATCTCCATAACATTCTTTATCTGCAGTTATATAAGCATTTATTGCAAACTCATCTGGTTGATCAATAGTGTTTGTTTTTGTTACATCACCACCTGAATTATCTTTGATATTTACTTCATACACTCCATAAGGCAAATTAACATTCGTATTAATATTGCTAGTAGTGATTGATCCCACTAGCGTTCCACCTTTACTCCAACTAATATCATAAGGTGGATTACCTGAACTTATGCTTATTTGGAGACTACCATCTTCTCCATAACACATTGCATCAGTTGGTGTTAATGTAAAATCGAGAGGAAAACTTTGATCTATTAAAGTAACATTATACGTTCTTGTACACAAAATAATACTACTTGCATCCCTCACATTTACAGTAAAACTATAATTACCTGACGGTAAGCCAGTCCGTGACATATTTGTAGATAAATCATCCCAAACCACATCGTAATTAGTAGTTGGACCTCCTTCAATATTGTTAATTACTATTGAACCAGTACTTTGACCTCCAATGACAATATGTGTAAGTGTATAATCAGCAACTATTTCATCTGGTTCATTAATGGTGTACGAAGGAACAGGCAAAATAGCACAACCGTGATCATCGGTAATGGATACTTTGTAAGCTCCTGTAGATAAATTTTGAGGGTGATCTGTCTTTCCACCGTTGGCATCACTTACTCCAGACCATTGATACTTATAAACCGGCGTTCCTCCAGAAACTTTAATTTTAATTTCACCATTACTCTCACCTTTACACTGTACATCTTTCTTGGTATCCAACGTTTGCACTAAAGCATCTGGTTCTGTGATAGTAACAGATGTAGATAATGTTTTTTCACAGGTTATGTTATTGGCATCTCTAATTTTAACCACATAAACACCTACAGCAAGCCCAGTAATTGGAGAAGACCCATAATTAAGTCCATTATCAATGGAATATTCAAACAATCCTGCAGAACCATCAGAAAATGTAGTCGTTAAATAAATTTCACCATCAGATTTTCCATTACATGAAATGTTTGAAATAGAATCAGTGGTTGTAAAATCAAGAGGACCACCAACTACAACAGGAGTAGTTACACTGGAAATACATCCTGCAACCATTTCATCCTGAGCTTGGAATGTATAGGTTCCCTTACCTAAATTAAAAATACCATCATTTTGCCACGTATTGGTTTCCACACAGTAGTAATCATAATTACCACTTCCTCCATTGGCTATAACTGTTACTGTTCCATCATTACTCGAATAACACGTTGTATTGGTTACATTAGTTACACTTGCTTTAATTTCGTCAGGCTGATTAACATCAATAACTAATGTAGTTGCTGAAAGACAAGTAGGTACATTAAAATCACGTACTTTAATTAAATAAGTTCCTTTAACCAAATTAGAAAAAGTATATGTATTAATTTGCGGTATATTCGTCCAGGTAGCCCCATTATCTAAACTATAATCATAATTACCAGAACCTCCAGAGGCAGTAACCGCAATCCAACCATCATTTCCACCGTTACATGTTACATGGGAGATTCCTGTCGCCGGAATATTTGTGAGAGTAAGCTCATCTGGCTCAGCAATGGCATAACTTCCCAGTGAATATTCACAATTGGAATTATTCGCATCACGAACTAACACCTCATATGTACCAGCATATAAATTATCAAACGTATATTTATCAGAAGTTACAGGAACCGGAGTAACCCAATCTCTAACCTCATCCCCTTGCAATCTGAATTCATATGAACCTGAACCACCAATCACTTGAAAATCAATAGATCCCGAATTATCTTGATAACAATTGTTATGAATTAAATTCATTGTAGCCGGTACTAATGTTATATCAGCTAATTGACCTACAGTAAAAGGAGTTGCAGCATTATCTAACACACAACCACTTGCATCCTCAACACTAACACTATATGATCCAGGACTTAAACCTGTTAAACTTTCTGTATTTTTTACTGTATTACTCCATGTAATATCATATGGAGCAGTACCTCCTAGAACATCAATATTTATTATTCCATTATTTGTAGCACCACAGTCATTATCCTTTATGGATATTAAATTGATTGACAAAGGATTAATAGGCTGTGTAATGGTGAAAGTATGCGTTAGTGGAGTACATCCTGCAACCGCGTCTGCATCTGTAATGGTTAAATAATAATCACCTGCTACACGAGTTTCTATATAATTGTTGTTAGATATAGATGTACCTAAAGGAAATTCCCAGTTATAAACATAATTACCACTTCCTCCTTGCGCTAATACTTCAATGCGTCCATCATTACCCGAATTACAGGAAACATTTGTATGTTCATTAAGTATATAACTTAATGGTAAAATATCAGCCAAAGCAACATCTAGCGAAACATAATTACAAGATGGATTGCCTTTGTCGCGCATCCACACAGTAAAAGTACCATATGTTAAACCAGTCACTTCATAACCATCCAACCCATTGTTTGCATCTACCCATACTGCACCGCCCAAAGCAGGATCAGTTTGTGTAAATTGATAAGTTCCTGACAAACCTCCGGAACCTCTAACTATAAAACTAGCCTTATTATCTCCATTACAAGTAATTGGAGATTGTGACTCTTCTATTAAAGACAATGCAACTGGTTCAGTGATCACTATTGGAGTAGTCACTTGAGTTACGCATCTATTGTATTTTGTATTTCTATCTCTTACCCAAACATAATATGTTCCGGCACTTAATTTTTTTAACTGATATTGATTACCTCCAACTCCATAATTACTTTCTACCCAAGTTTCTACAGTGGTTGACGGATCGGTTAATGAAAACTGGTACGTTCCTGAACCACCAGTAGCCGTAACAACACAGGAACCATTAGCTTCACCTTCACAGACATTATCAACATGCAATGTTGGATCTACATCCTCAGCCAATGTAATAGCTGGATTTTCACCAATGTTAACATTTAAAGATTCTACACAACCATTACCATCAGTAACAGTCACACTATGAAGTCCGGATTTCATCTTTACTTCGGTAAAATCAGTACCTCCAGAGGACCATGAAATAGCATAACCCGTAGTTGGATAAGTTCCGTAATCAGGTGTTCCTCCAGTAATTGAGATAGTTGAACTACCTTCACAATCCACTCCAGCTGTGCATGGCACACAACCTACATTAACAGTACTTGCTGCAAGTTCTGTAACTACAACAGGTGTTGGTTCTGTAATGGTAATAGATAATGTATTTATTTTTTCACAAGCAGCTGAAGATAAATCTCTTACCGAAAACTTATACTCAATAGGCTTTAATTTTTTAAACGTTGGAGATGCTTGCCAATTTGTTCCTCCATCTATTGAATACTCATAAGTTCCACTTCCTCCAGTAGTTTTTAAGGTTACCTCACCGTCATCTGCTCCAGTACAACTCACATTAGTTATAGAATCCTGCTCTAGAACAAGTTCATACTGTTCAACAAGGATACTTCCATTCATAATCGCATCACAACTATTCTGCACTGCTCTTACAGTATATACCCCTTCATCTGTAAACAAAATATCAGCTGGTGTACCATCTTGAAAGAAAAATGGAAGTCCATTTCCTGTAAACTCAACTTTTGGAGATAAAGATACTCCCCCAAACAATAACTCATAAGTTACTCCCGTGTTCGAACCAGATAGTCCAATCTTCACACCTTTTGTTGCTGCTGCATCATCATCACAGTATGCTCCAAATGGTTGACCCACTTTATCAGTAACGGTTATATCAAATAGAGTAGTAGGTGCCCCAACAATATTGATCGTTTTTTCTGCATAAGTACTACATCCTGCAGCATTAGTATAATCATAACGGATAGTGTATGGACCAATTGCCAAAGCTGCCGGATCAAGTATCGCATCTCCATCATCAGCCACTACCGGGTTTCCTAAATCATCCGTCCCTGTATTACTAATTCCTCCTGGTACTGCCGGAATTATAGAAAAATTACCAACACCTCCACTTGGCATATCTCCACGTAAAGTAATAGGAGAAGATGAAATACAAATTTTTTGATTGTCAGAAACTCCTGAGAAAGTGACCGGATTATCTGCATATACCTCTACTGTTTCAACTACTGTTTTTGAACAACCTCCCGTAGCTGCTGTCTTGGTAAATACCATGGTTATTTCATAAACGCCTGCACCAACAGATGGATCAAGTGTCGCAGTATTTGTACCTGAATTATTTATTAAAAATTTAGTAGGACTGCCACCTTTGGTAGCACTAAATACCGCTGTTCCATTTGAAGAATCAGTACCATTCACATTAATAGTTGAAGATCCTGAATTTGTACAATATTTTTTTGTCGGAGAAATTCCACTAATACTTACATCTACTAATGGCACATACACATCAAATGTTTCTAAAGGAGATGGACAACTTTTACCATTTACCGTATGTATTACGGTATGCGTAATAGTATTAGCAGTAGGATGATATTTTACCGCATTATCTCCAGGATTAAAAAATCCCCCTTTAATACCACTTCCACTCACTCCATTACCGGTAAAATTTGTTGATACTGATCCTATGGCTTTAGCACCAGATAAATCTGCATGTCCTTTTAGCGCTACAGGGTTATCACCAATGCAGTAATTGCTTTGTGCTGTTGCATAGGGATCATCTCCAATAGTAAATGTAGCATCCAACTCTTCAATAATGGTTACATTTGTTGTTAATGTATTGCTACACCCTGTGCCATCTGTATATTTGTAAACTACTTTATAAACTCCACCTCCGTAATTACCGAATAAGGTAGAAGGAATAAAGTCATATGCCCCATTAGGTTGATTTTGAGTAATGATTGCTCCACTAGGTGAACTTACATCAAAAGTAGTACCATCACTTGCAACAGGTGGATTTCCATTAATACTACCCAAAAGAGTATATGGCCCTGCATCTGAAGAACAATACTCTGTTCCAAAACCAGGCAGACTCAATGGGGTACCAATAGTTATTGACCCTGTTGCAGAACCGGTACATCCATTTACATCCGTATAATCAAGAGTGATTGTATGCGTACCTGCTCCCGCTATTGAAGGATCAAACGTGGCTGTTCCATTGGCATTGTTGGTAATGCTTGTTCCAGGACCTGAAAAAACTAGCGAAGCTCCAGCAGGAACAGGTGATAAAGAAACCGCACCAAGATAAGGATTTAAAGTAACTGCAGCTGCACTTTGACATAAAGCTGCAGGCAAACCAGTAAAATTCAAATTTGTATTTAAATCCGGTAAAAGATCTACATTTTGCTCAATAAAAGCTGTACAGGTTTTAGGATCTTCATAAGTATAACGAACAGTAATTGTTTTTGGACCTATTGCGTTAATCGCAGCACCAACATCTATAGTACCTGTACCAGTTGGAGTTCCTTCATTCCACCAATTTCCCTTTTCTGTTTCGTAACCAACAATGGTGAATGTTCCATTTGAACCTGGTGCAGATCCATTTGGACTACCAAAAAAAGTTGCAGTTCCAGCATCTGCACAATAAGAAGCCGCTAAATTATTTATACCAACTGTTGGCACTGAATTAACAGTTATATCCTTTGTTAAACTATTAAAACACCCTTTGGGATCAGTGTATTGATAAGTAATTATATTATTCCCAATTATGGCCTTACTAAAAATATTAACATTAGTAGAATTTGGATTCGGATCAAAAAAACCTCCTCCAGTATCAGGAATTCCGTTGCCGAGAAAAGTGGCACCTGATTGATTTCCAGACAAAACAACAATCCCATCGTTTTCACAATATTCATAAACACTCCCGGGAGTATCAAAAGTTAAAACTGGTAATGGATTTACAACCACTGTAACTGTTTCTGTGTCTACACAACCTCTATCTGTCTTTGCAGTAACCGTATAAGTATCTGTAACAGTGCTCGTCACAGTAAGTGGATTACTATTACCAAGTCCGTCACTCCACTCATAAGTTCCACCTACTCCGGCACCATCTGCAGTAACATCTATAGAAGAGCCTTTACAAACCTCCGGGTTTGTTGGGGAAAATTTAATATTTGGCAAGGGATCAACATATATAATAGCTTCAGCCAAAGGATTAACAGCTGAACAACTTGCCACATCCGTTAAGTTAACAACACTATAATGCGTTTCAGACTCCGTAGGATTTACTTCATAATCGTAAACATTAGAAACAATGCCAGTTAATGTAGCAATGGTATCACCCTTATCATCAACAATATCGAAACTATATGGAGAATTACCATCAAACTCAAACCTTAATGTAAACTTTGTTGTTTCATCAGCACATCGCCTATCTGAGCCAATTACACTGATGGATAATACATCTGGTTCCGAAACTTCGGTTACTGTAATTCTATTGGACATTTCAATGGGACACAGTCCCCCTGGATTACTAGCAATAACTCTATATATTCCTTGCCTTTTATTATTCCATACATAACTGGTTTGGCTCGTTTTTATCGCTCCTTCATCAGTCCAACTTCCACCATTTTCTTTTTGTAATTGGTAACTTACATTGGGATCTGTGCCAAGTATAGAAATATTCACATTACTTTGCGGTTCTGTTGCACAATATTTCGTTTTATTTACGGACAAAGTTAAGCTGTTAGGTGTTTCATAAACCTGCAAAAAACCCGTCATATCATTAAAACAAGATCCTCTTACTGCACGTACGGTATACTTTCCTTTATCAGACCAATCTCCAAAACTCAAAATTCCACCAGTTGCACTAGCCCCTGAGCTTGAAGACCCTGTATAAACATTATCTTTATATAAATAATAAGTCACATCACTTTCTACAGGATTAGCTAAACTACCTATAGATACCACTCCGGATGGACATACGTTTCCTTGTAAATTTAAATCATAAGTTTTTGGCAATGTATTAATAGTTGCCGTTCCATTCATGGTAGACGTACATCCACTAGGATCTGTTGCCAAAACAGTATAACTTCCTACACCATTCACATCATTAAATGTAGTAATTGGTGGAGTTATCGTTTGCAAATTTGTAACAGAAGAACCATCGTTATACTTTAACGTATAATTAATTCCTCCTGTACTTGATGCCAAACTAACCGAAAGATTACCTCCATCACACACCGAACCGCCAACAATATTATGAATCAGAGGCACTACACCTACTGCAACAGTATTGGACATTTGCGTTACACAAGATCCGGCAGTTGCCTCAACACTATAATTTCCATCTGTTGCCAATACCGTTTTAACAAATGACCTTGCCCCGCCATTACCTACTACTACTGCCAATGGATTATTTAATGGATCCCGCAATGTATAGGTTACACCATTATCGGTCTTAGCTAATTGCACAGTATAACTATTTCCAGCACAATACGGTGCTGCTTCTGCTATAGAAATTGCATATTGAGAAGGTGGTTCTGACAACATAAATGGTCCATCTGTCATCAAGATCGGATTAGCGGCATCGCAAGGATTCTCAGCATATACGTAATAAGTACCTACCGTACTTGAAGTCCACGAATATGGAGCAGAGACTCTATCACTACCTGCAACTCTGCCTGTAGTTTCTTCATATAAATAATAGGTTACCCCAGCTTCTGCATCACCTGCTGCAATTGAAATATTTAAAGAATTTGGACTACATACATTTGCCCCTATTACATCTGTTGGTGTTGGCGTTGATATTGATGTAAAAGATGCATTTATAGGAAGACCGGCAACCATACATCCATTTGCATCAGAGACTGTTGATAAAGAATAAGTTCTATCTGTTGATTGTTTACCAAAATTAATGGTTGTAGAACCTGCAGAAAAAGTATTGTTATAATCTCCCTCAGGTGCTCTTGAAATTGTAATATCATAAGGTGAAATACCTCCACTAAGCGAAATCGTGGTTTCAGCATCATAAGGCGTACTACAAGGAGTAGGGTTATTTGCAACAAAAGTTGCAGTTGGAGCATTAGCAAGTACTACATTAACTGTAATTGTATAAAAAAACTGATCATTTTTATTCCAAATCAATGTATAAGTATTACCAACCACATATCCTGTAAATATGGCATTTTCATCTGTTACTAATGGATCAACTAATGACAACCCCCCTAAATTATCCCAATTCCCATTTCCAGCATGACCTGAGTTCATTGTTCCAATTGTCACTCCATAATCTAAGATACTATTTGCCGTAAGTCCTCCTTTACTACAATTATGATTGTATGTATAATTAAAGAAACTTTGCCCAGTTACATTTGAACCAATAGCCGAAAGTATAAATACAACAAAGCTTAAGCGCATAAAAAATCCCTTAAGCACATTCATCTTATCAGTGTGTGTGTGATGATATAACATACTATATATAGTTTAAGTCCCCAAACGCATTAATCCAGTCCGAGATTAATACATTAAAACTTTGTACGTGTACAAAATTAAAATGTTCGTCAAAAAAAATAAAAAAATACTAATTTATTCAGGTATTCACAGACCTAAATCACTTTAACCTTTAATAATCAAGTCTTCAAGGTAAACCATACCTCTTGTACTTTTATTTACAAACACCGGAATATGCTTCCCGGTAAACTTTTTACCAGTCCGTCAAACTCTAATTGCAACATCAGAGATGATATTTTGTTGACAGGCATTCCTGATTTCAAGCTCAATAGATTAATTGTTATTTCCTTTTCCTGTCTTATTAATTTATATACTTCCCCTACCTCCCCCTTAGGCATGGAAAACAGGGTTAATTGTTGTACCTCGTTCTGTTTCTTATTCGCTTCCCAATTCAGGGCATACCCGATATCATCTGCACTTTCAACCAAAGCTGCTACTTGTGTTTTTATCAGCTTATTACAACCTCTTGAAAATTCGTCATCTTTTCTTCCTGGTATAGCCAATACATCTCTGTTATATCCTTGAGCCAAATGGGCTGTAATTAATGCGCCTCCCTTTTCTGCTGACTCTACCACTAAGGTTGCATCGCTCAATCCTGCAACAATACGATTCCTCTTGACAAAATTCTGACGATCGGGATTGGTACCACTCATAAACTCAGTAACCAAGGCCCCGTCTCTCAACATATCGGTTGCCGTTTTTTTATGTAATGAGGGATAAACCCTGTCCAATCCATGAGCCAACACTGCAATTGTGGACAATCCATAATCTAAAGCTGCTCTATGTGCATAAATATCAACTCCATACGCCAATCCACTTACAATCGTAGTATTGGGAAACCTGATGCCAATATTCTTAATTATGTCACGAGTAATTTCCTTACCTTGTTCTGTCACCTTTCTGGTACCAACAATGGATAGCATTTTATGTCCTTCCAGTGCATGGTTGCCTTTATGGTAAATCATTACCGGAGCATCTTCACAATTATTCAAACGTGATGGATAATCATCATCAAGAAAAAAGGTGGCTTTTAAATGATGCTTCTGTATAAATTCAATTTCCTTTTCGGCTCTTTCAAAAGGATCTGCTTTTGCGATTAAGGAAGCATTTTTAATTCCTATTCCCGGAATCCTGGATAACACCTGTTCCTTTTCTTTAAATACAGCTTCCACATCTCCTAAATAGGCTACAATATTTCTGACAAGAACAGGTCCTATACCCTTAATCAGACTTAAAGCAATTTTATACTTCAATTCAGTTTGGTTCACTATAGTTTAGGTTTTCATTTTACACTATTCCGCTTGATTATTAACAAAATAGTTTTATTAAATGCAAAAGTAGATTTTTTTAAATATAATTCCTACTTATTCCAAGAGTAAATACAAACAAGGGGTTATATTTTTGAACAAATCATCCCAAAAGTAGAATTAATGTTAAAAACTGTCTTTAACTCTTAATACCAATGCCTTTAAGTTCAGAATTTCAATCCAGGAATATCTTGATATTGGGATAGAGTTCCAAATCCCACCTGCTTTTCTCTTTGAGATTATTACTTCGTCAGGTATCGTTCTAACCTGAGTTAGATATAAAATTAATGGCTCAAATCGCTTATAAATATTGAGTTTCAAGGAATGTTTGCGAAAGCATAGCGGGCTATGGTAAGCAAATATGACGCAGAAAATCGGTATTTATAAGTGACATTCATAGCTTTTCAGTAAATAATCGATTTACGGCTCTAAATTTTATCACTATAGCTCGCTATGTCTCAAAAATTTATATTGTAAATCAATCATTTACTGAATTTTGAGCTCGCTAATTTTAATCGAATTCAGGTTAATACGAATTCTGCCATCTTCGAGTATTTCAGGGTGTGATACACAGACTCCCGTAAGTAATTCATTTTTGTAATTCGTATGGTGGTATTGCATCTGGAGACAGCCTTTTTTATCAACACATGCAGTCAGGCTTCCTGATTTAATGGTGCCACCTTTGTAATTTGCGGTAACAAAGTCTCCAACTTGCTTATAGAAAAAAATAGTATTTTCATCGGTATCTCCATCTTTGCGGTATTGCTTACCGTTTTAAAGATTTTATTGTTGTAGTTGATCATGGGGAGTAGGGGTGGTTTGTATTTGTAATCAGTATTATAGCGTAAAAATAGTACATAATAATTTATTTAGCAAATAATTACGTGTTTGTTTTACCTAATTATTGGCTGTTTTTTCTGATTAATGAATAAATGTAGATTCCGATGGCCATCCAAATAGCTGTAAAAGCTATCAGTTGTTCTGTTTTAAATGGCTCATGATAGATAATAACACCGATAAACAGCATCATTGTGGGTGCTATATATTGAAAAAAACCAACCGTTGTCAGATCTGTAAGTTTAGCCCCTTTTGTAAACCAATAAAGAGGTAGAATAGTGATAATCCCGGTACCCATCAATAATAGAACGGTGGAAAAGTTATAGGTGTCTGCTGAAAAAGTTTGATTGTTGAAAGAATAGACTAGAAAGATTATGGCAGCCGGAGATAAAACTGCGGTTTCAAAAGACAATGATGGCAAGGTTTCCACGGGGGTTGTTTTTTTTAACAAACCATAGAATCCAAAGGAAAAGGCCAGTATAAATGAGATGAAAGGAAATTCACCTGATTGCATTGTAAGGTAAGTCACTGCAGAAAATACAATAGCTAAGGCTATTATTTTTAATCTTGTTAGTTTTTCTTTAAGTATTACAATGCCCAGAAACATATTTACAATAGGGGTGATGTAATAACCTAAGCTTGCCTGTACTAACTTGTTGGTGTTTACAGCATAAATAAAAAAGCCCCAGTTTAGTCCTATTAGTATAGATGTGGCTAATAAAGCATATCGGTGTTTTTTGTTATTCCAGAGTTTTTTAAACTGTAGTTTACGAGTGGCATATAGCCAGATTACCAGAATAATAAATGACCAGATAATTCTATTAGCAAGTAATTCCCATGCATTAACATGCTTTAATGATTTCCAATAGATAGCTAAAACACCCCAGGCTAAAAAGGCCTGTATGATGTATAAATAACCTCTGAAACTATTGTTTTTTTGTATCATCTATTATGGATAAAAAAAACCGGGAAGCTCCCGGTTTTTTTAAGTTTAAAATATTGCTAGGCTCTTATTATGGGTATACAATGATACTCTGTTTTAGCCTTACTATTGTTTACTATTTGTGGCGTCAATAATTTTTTGTTCCAATTCGTCCATTAATTCCGGATTATCTTTTATCACAGATTTAACAGCCTCTCTACCTTGTCCAAGTTTGGTTTCACCATAACTGAACCACGATCCACTTTTTTTAATGATTTCCATATCTACACCGATGTCAAGGATTTCACCTACTTTTGAAATTCCTTCACCATACATAATGTCAAATTCAGCCTTTCTGAATGGAGGGGCAACTTTGTTTTTAACCACCTTAACACGAGTGTGATTACCTATCACGTCTTCTCCGTCTTTGATTTGTGATACTCTTCGGATATCTAATCGCAATGAAGCGTAGAATTTTAATGCATTACCTCCGGTTGTTGTTTCCGGGTTTCCAAACATAACACCTATTTTTTCACGCAACTGGTTAATGAAAATACAGCATGTGTTTGTTTTATTGATTGTTGAAGTCAGTTTTCTTAAGGCTTGAGACATTAAACGAGCTTGTAATCCCATTCTGGAATCACCCATTTCACCTTCAATTTCTGCTTTTGGAGTCAGCGCAGCAACAGAGTCAATAATAATAATGTCAATGGCAGATGAACGAATCAGCTGGTCTGTAATTTCCAGTGCCTGTTCACCATTATCAGGTTGAGAAATTAATAAATTTTCAATATCAACGCCTAATTTTTCTGCATAAAACCTATCAAATGCATGTTCAGCATCAATAAATGCAGCTATCCCTCCTTTTTTCTGAGCTTCAGCTATTGCGTGAATAGCTAAGGTTGTTTTACCCGATGATTCAGGACCATATATTTCAACAACTCTACCTTTGGGAAAACCGCCTACTCCAAGAGCAAGGTCAAGTGATAAAGAACCGGTCGGAATTGTAGGTATATTCACAACAGCGTCTTCTCCCATTTTCATGATAGTTCCCTTACCATAGGCCTTATCAATCTTATCCATGGTAAGTTGTAATGCTTTTAATTTCTCTTTATTAACTTCTTGTTTTTCTGCCATCTCTTTTGTTGTAAGTGTTTATCTCTGAGTTATTCAATGTTTAATTCTGAATAAATTTGGTTAGTATGATCTTTGGTTTTGACTTTATTTATTATTTTTTCAATAATACCTTCTTCATTTATAACATAGGTTGTTCTTAAAACTCCCATATATTCTTTTCCATACATTTTCTTTAATCCCCAGGCATTATAAAGCTCAAGTATTTCATGATTTGTATCTGCAATTAAATTAAACTGCAAATCATATTTTGCAATAAATTTTTGATGAGAAGCTTCTCCATCCGGGCTTACTCCAATAACCTCAAATCCTTTGTTAATCAGCTCATCATAGTTTTCATTTAAGTTGCATGATTCAGCAGTGCAGCCGGGGGTGTTATCTTTGGGGTAAAAGTATAAAATTACTTTTTTTCCAGAATAATTTTTTAGTGAAATCGTTTCTCCATTTTGATTGACCCCGCTAAAAACCGGGGCTTTATCTCCTTCTTTTAATACATTCATGATAAATAATTTTCAGGTTACAAATATATTTCATAAAACGAATATATCTGTGCTTGGTTCATAAGATATTAATCTTATATTTTAATAAAAACAGTTTCGCAATTCTGTACGTGGGATTTGATGTAGTTTTATTCCCACATGAACTTCTTTTTAAAAAGAAGGATAAAGATAAAAAACTCAGTCATTAATAGTATTGTTTTTTATATCTACTTTATGCAGCCAGGTCTTACCTGTTTATAAATGTTCCTTCAAATGCCTAGTTTATTAGGCTTATATTTATATTTTTGACAGGGATTTAAAGAAATAAATAAAAAAACAACATGACAGGATTTCAACGCACTATTATTATTTTGATGGCATTTTATGTGGGAGTGTATAGCTATATTTCAGGACAGGAAAAGGCTTATTCTCCGAAAGAGGGGCTCGAATTATTTAAATCTGGGAATTATGTAGAGGCAGAAAAAGCCTATGAATATTTATTGGAAAAGTATCCTAAAGATTCCAGGTATAATTTTTATATGGGGATTTGCGAAATGAAAAATCGTAGCAATATACCTGAGGCCATTAAAAGATTAAATTATTCACGAATCAAGAGTGTTAGCAGGGATGTATATTTTTACTTAGGAAGAGCCCATCATCTTTCTTATCACTTTGATGAAGCAATTAGTAATTATAAAAAGTTTATCCAGTATACTTCAAATACAGATAATAGAGTTGATGAGGCTAAAGGTTATATAACTGAATGCGAGAATGGTAAAAAGATTTCAACGAAAATATATAATATTAAAGTAATTGATAAAACAATTACCCCCCAAAAGAATCTTTTAGATAGATATTATCCGGCCAGGGATGTGGGTAAGCTATATAAAAATGGTGATTTTTTTGAATCAGGTGTTAATCCTTCCAATATTATGTTTGAAACAGAACGTGGCGATATGGTATATTTTACCATGAAATCCAATGAGGAAGATTCGATGAGTATTTATCGTATGGTAAAGTTGATTGATGGATGGGGAAATAGCGAAAGTGTCGGAAGTCCGGTGAATTCAGTATATAATGATGCTTACCCTTTTATTGGAACTGACGGTTTAACCTTTTACTTTTCCAGTGACCGCCCTGGAGGAATGGGGGGATTTGATATTTACAAAGTATACTTTGATAACGTATCTCAAAGTTTTCTGGAGCCCATTAATATGGGTGTGCCTTTTAACTCACCTGATGATGATTTTTTGTTTGTTTCGGACGAATTTAATAAGGTGGCCTGGTTTTCATCCAATAGGGAAACTTCAGGAGATCAAACAACCGTATATACAATAGAATGGGATGGGACACAGGTGCGTAACATGGTTGATAATGCTAATCAAATAAATGAGGCAGCTCAGCTAAATGTTGTTGTTGATAGTGAGGTGGATATTCAGGAAGGGGATGATTTTACCTATAATCGCGATAAAAGAGCAACGGTTAATAAGGAAGCCTTCAGCTTTGAAATTAATGATACCATTACCTATACAAAAAATGAACATTTTTTAAATGCCGAGGCGCTGGAATTTTTCAAAAAGGGACATCAGCTCAAGCTGGAAAAGGATAGCTTGTCCAGACTCATGAGAGCTAAAAGAACAGAGTATAGCACAATAAATAATCCGACAGAAAAAAATAAGATTGTAAATGAAATACTGGCACTGGAGAATCAGGTGTATAGTCTGGATGATAAAGTGGAAGAAGATTATATGTATGCACGCCAAAGGGAAGTGAATGAGATATATAACCGAATTGAGGCAGGTACATTTAATCCATCAAAACAGGTGCAGTCTGAATCCACTGAATCTTTATATATCGATGGTATTTTTATTCCTGAGAAATATTCTGTCTATACTATTGATGAATTTGAGCGTTATTATAGCAAGTATCAAAAGATGTATGAAAAGTTGTTTTCTAAAAATGATAAAAAATCGTTGCATTATGCAGATTCATTATATGTGTGGGCTAATATTTTAAATCTGGAGTCTTCGCAGTTGTTGGCAAAATCGCATCAAACAGATGAAGAAACAAAGATTAAACTTAGTGAGTTGATAAAACGTGCCAATGGACATGAAGAAGAACCGGAAGAATCAACCACCGAAAAGTTAATTAAAGAATCAAAACAACTAAAAATATTATCCAACAGAATATATCATAAGGCATTGGATAAAAAATATCCCATTTATTGGTTAAAACTGAAAGATATATCGGCAAAATTAGATGACGATAAAGGTTCGGCAATTGAAGAATTAAATCAACAGGGAAATGCGTATTACAGAGAGGCAAAACGAGCTTTGAATACAGTTGGAGGATTAAATGTCGAAGACTTTGAAAAGGCAGGCACAATGAAAAAAGCAGCCATTGAAAGTCAGGAAAATGCTTTGCAACTATATTGTGATATGCTGGATCAGGGATATACGCCTGTACAGCGGGAAAGAAAGCCAGTTAATGGAGTTGTACAAAAGAGCTATAGCGAAATTCACAGAGGAGTGCAAAAACCAGTAGATACAACAACGGTTGAAAAAGAGCCTGAAGCTAATTCTGCGAAGGTAGTGAATTCCAACTCTGAGTTAAATGATGAGTATCGTATACAGATAGGAGTTTTTAGAAATCCTCCCAATCCAGAAGCTTTGTCTGAAATTGCAGCAGTTAGTTCAATTGAGTTGGAGGGCCGTGGATTAATAAAGTATTTTTCAGGACATTATAAAACTAAAGATGAGGCCTTAGGAGCTATATCAAAAGTTGTTGAGGCAGGATTTGCAGGTGCATTTGTCGTATATTTTAAAGATGGAAAACCATCGGCAATGCCCAAATAACAAGAATGGTAAATAAATTTAATTAAGGATGTTAATTTGAATAAAAATTGTTAATTTGGAATATAAAATATTAAGTGATGGTATCTTTTGGAAAAAAATGGAAAAGAGATGATCTGAGTAAGAGTAACAAGGATCATAAATCATTGGTATTACACAATGATAGTATACATTCATTTGATTATGTAATTGATACATTATGCGAAGTTTGTGATCATGATGATGTGCAGGCTGAGCAATGTGCATTTATAACTCATTTTAAAGGAAAATGTCAGATTAAAGTTGGTTCATTGGATGAGCTTTCTCCTTTGTTGAGCCGACTTTCAAATAAAAAACTATTAGTTACCATAGATTAATCTTATGTCTACCGCAATTATTGTTCTGTTAATCCTATTGGGATTATTTCTTTTAATTCTTGAATTTTTTGCATTACCCGGTGTTACTGTTGCCGGACTTGGCGGAGCACTTTTTATTGGTGTTGGAATTTTTATGGCTTATAAAAATTTTGGAAATGCAGGTGGTAATGCCACTTTAATTACAACAATCTTAATTTCAGTGTTGTTAATTGTATGGTCCCTAAGGTCTGGTACATGGAATAAACTGATGCTCAATTCTTCAGTAAGTAGCAATGTTGAAGTAAAGAAAGATAGTGATATTTCAATCGGCGACGAAGGTATTGCTGTTACACGCTTAAATCCGGTTGGGAAAGCAATTATCAATGGGCATACAATAGAAGCCAGGTGTCCCGGACATTTTGTAGATGCCAAAACAAATCTTATAGTTACAAAAGTTTTTAAAACACATATAATCGTTAAACCTAAAATTTAAAAAACATGAATGATATTGGAGGTCTTGGATTTTTTGGCCTATTGGCAGTTATAATAGTACTGTTTTTCTTATTTCTCTATTATGTACCCGTTATTCTATGGTTTTCAGCATTAGTTTCAGGGGTGCGGATTTCACTCGTTCAATTGGTTTTGATGCGTGTACGTAAAGTTCCGCCATCTATTATTGTTAGAGCCTTAATAGAAGCAACAAAAGCAGGAATCAGGCCCATTAAAAGAGATGAACTTGAAGCTCACTATCTGGCTGGAGGACATGTTACCAGTGTTGTACATGCATTGGTTTCAGCAGCTAAAGCAAATATTGATTTAAGTTTTCAGATGGCCACAGCTATTGATTTGGCAGGGCGTGACGTTTTTGAAGCAGTACAAATGTCTGTAAACCCAAAGGTTATTGATACACCGCCAGTTGCAGCTGTAGCAAAAGATGGAATTCAGCTTATTGCAAAAGCAAGGGTGACTGTGCGTGCAAGTATTAAACAATTAGTAGGGGGTGCCGGAGAAGAAACAATCTTAGCTCGTGTAGGTGAAGGTATTGTATCATCTATTGGTTCATCATTATCTCATAAAGCCGTATTAGAAAATCCGGATTCTATATCAAAAGTAGTATTGGAAAAAGGATTGGATGCAGGAACTGCGTTTGAAATATTATCCATTGATATTGCTGATGTGGATATAGGTAAAAATATTGGTGCGGTACTACAAATCGATCAGGCAGAGGCTGATAAAAATATTGCACAAGCTAAGGCCGAAGAGAGAAGGGCTATGGCTGTTGCCGAAGAACAGGAAATGAAAGCCAAAGCTCAGGAAGCCAGGGCTAAGGTAATAGAAGCTGAAGCGGAGGTTCCATTAGCTATGGCTGATGCATTCAGATCTGGAAATTTAGGTATCATGGATTACTATAAAATGAAAAATATAGAAGCTGATACGTCAATGAGAGATTCAATTTCGAAGACTCCACCGGATAAATCAGACAAAAAATAAAAAAAATGTAAAGGGGCTGTAAAGCCCCTTTTGTTTTGTGAAACAATAAATTACATTTTATGAGTATTTTTTTTGTGTTTTTAGTGATGAAAAAAACACAAAAAATTATTGCGACATTAAAACATTTTTCTACATTTGCACTCGCAATAACGAAATGAGTATTGCAGATGAGGTTTAAAAGTAAACCTTGTTTACCACGGAGAGGTGGGTGAGTGGCTGAAACCACCAGTTTGCTAAACTGACGTACGGGCAACCGTACCGGGGGTTCGAATCCCCCTCTCTCCGCAAATTATTTGAAGTTTCTACGGGGTGTAGCGCAGTCCGGTTAGCGCACCTGGTTTGGGACCAGGGGGTCGGGAGTTCGAATCTCTCCACCCCGACGAGATTAAATATTAATTATCTCAAAAGCCTGTAAATCGTATGATTTACAGGCTTTTTTTGTTTCAGTCGTATAACTTGAAGAGGGGATCACGGATCATCCATTAATTTTTGGGGATCAACCATTAGATTGGGGTTTATGCTGTAAATATGTTAATTATGCATAGATTTTAGTAAGTCTGTAAAGGATGAATTTAATATCTGTGACGCCTCTGAATTGTCTTCTGAATTCTTTGATTTTAGCATTAAAAGATTCGGCTGCAGCATTAGTACTTCTGTTATTAAAGTAGTTTGATATATTATCGTAGTAATTAAAAAATGTATCGGCAATGGTATTGAAAGATTTAAATCCGCTCTGCCTGACTTTTTCAACCCAATGAGCCAATTTGAGCCAGCCTGCTTCTTTATCACACATATGGTTGTATGCCATTTTTAAATCCTGAGATAAGTAGTAAGCCTTTTTTATTTCAGGATATCTTTGAAATAACAGCATAGCTCTTTCTTTTTGAGAAGCCGTCCATTTTTCAGGGGACTTAAATAACAGATGTCTGCTGCGAGCTGGTAATTGTTTAATGCTATCTCCGTTAGGAAGTATTTCCGGAGCCTATTCTGTGTTGTTTTCTCCGGCTAAAGATATTTCCAGATTATCCTGATCTATTGCTTTCCATCTATATACTATCCGGACTTGTTGAACAGCTTCATAGGTCAATTTGAATCTAATCTACGATAGTTTACGGATCGATTAGAAGTTCAATTCCATTTTATATTTCTTTTTCGGTGGGGCTTTCTGATAAGTTTTTTTCCACTTTTATTAGTAGAGGCTTTTGCTTTCCCAAGCCTTCATTTTTCTAATCCACTTAATGTAGCAGGGGTGGCCTTAATGCTTTTTATTTTGCCATCAATGAAGTTCTGCAGGACTTTTTTCTCAGCTATAATTCTTTGTGGTAAAGATCATCTTCACATATCTTGCCTCAAATATCAGGTTAATGTGAGGTATGTGATTAAAGTATTTAAATACAGTGCTTTAAGTGCTTTTTATGTGAAAAATTCATAGAAATGCATCAAAATAGGCAGTGGCACGAACAATCTTTGGATCTAAGGGAAAATCATCTTCAAACTTACTTCAAATAAATACCATTTTGAAAACATAAAGCACCATTACTACAATAGGATTTATTTTTTTTTGTGGTGTGAATAACGCATTTAAAATTTTATATATGAAAAGTATTAAAACTTATTTAGGACTTTTGTACTTATTGATGTTTGTGGCATGTTCAACACCGCAATATCAAAAGACAGAAGATGGAATTATAGTAAAGCTTAAGCAGAGAAATTTATCAGAAGCCTTGCAGGTACGTTTGCAGGTTTTAGGGGATGAGTTGATACATGTTTCAGCTATACCGACAGAAGAATTTCCTAAAGATTCAAGCCTGATAATTGTAGGTGGAGATAAGCATACCCCATTTTCGATTGATGACGTTGGCGATTCAATTAAGTTAGGAACTTCAAAATTAGATGTTTTTGTATCAAAAAATGATGGCGGAGTTAAATTTAAAGATAAAAATGGAAAAGTAATTTTAGCTGAACGAGCTGGTAGTGGGAGAACTTTCACTCCAATAGAAGTTGAAGGGGTTAAAGGTTATTCAATTAGGCAATTATTTAATTCTCCTGATGATGAAGCTTTTTTTGGGCTTGGGCAACATCAATCTGATGAGTTTAATTACAAAGGTAAAACCGAGGAGTTATTTCAGTATAATACAAAAGTTTCAGTTCCTTTTGTTGTTTCTAATAAAAATTACGGTCTATTGTGGGATAGTTATTCATTAAGTCGTTTTGGAGATAGCAGGCCATATGAGCAACTGAATAATATTTTTAAACTGTATGATAAAGATGGTAAAGAGGGTGGTTTAACCGGGATGTATGTTTCAAAAGGAAATGAGACACAAAGACTTATTAGAAGTGAGAAATCTATCTTTTTCGAAGATATAAAATCAATTAGGAACTTACCGGAAAACTTCCCGTTAAAAGGATCAAATGTAACTTATGAGGGTGAAATTGAGGCAAATGAAAGTGGAATGTTCCGTTTTATCTTATATTACGCTGGTTATGTTAAGGTATATGTTAATAATGAATTGGTTGTAAAGGAACGTTGGCGTACGGCTTGGAATCCAAATAGTTATAAATTTACAGTAAACCTTGAAAAAGGAAAGCGTGTACCAATCAGAATTGAATGGAAGCCGGATGGAGGTCGCTCTTACATTGGCTTACGTGCACTTACTCCTCAAAAAACCGAAGAAAAAGAAAGTCAGGTTTGGTGGAGCGAAATGAATAAGAAACTGGATTACTATTTTGTTTATGGTGATTCTTATGATGATATAATAAAAGGTTATCGCACATTAACCGGTAAAGCACAAATAATGCCTAAGTGGGCAATGGGGTACTGGCAAAGTCGCGAGCGCTATAAAACTCAAGATGAGATTTTAGGAGCACTTAAAGAATTCAGACAACGTAATATTCCAATTGATAATATTGTTCTTGACTGGAATTATTGGCCGGAAACAAAATGGGGAAGTCATCAATTTGACGCCAGCCGTTTCCAGGATCCTAAAGCAATGGTGGATTCAATTCATGCCATGCATGGAAAAATGATGATTTCTGTTTGGCCTAAGTTTTATGCTACTACCAAACATTTTAAGGAATTTGACGAAAAAGGCTGGATGTACCGCCAGGCAGTAAAAGATAGTGTGCGCGACTGGGTAGGGTCTGGTTATGTAGGCTCATTTTATGATGCCTATTCTCCCGGTGCCCGTAAATTATTCTGGAATCAGATTTATAAAAACCTTTATCCAATTGGCGTTGATGCCTGGTGGATGGATGCCAGTGAGCCTAACGTACTTGATTGTACCGATATGCCATATCGTAAAGCTTTATGTGGCCCAACAGCATTAGGTCCTTCAACAGAATATTTTAACACTTATGCTTTAATGAATGCCGAAGCCATCTATAACGGGCAACGAAGTGTTGATAATAATAAAAGGGTATTTTTATTAACCCGTTCAGGTTTTGCCGGTTTGCAGAGGTACTCTACTGCTACCTGGAGTGGCGATATTGCTACCCGTTGGGAAGATATGAAAGCGCAAATTTCTGCAGGGTTGAATTTTTCTATTGCAGGTATCCCATATTGGACAATGGATATTGGCGGTTTTTGTGTTGAAGGCCGTTATGTGCAGGGGCAAAATGAATATAATGCCACAGGTAAAGAGAATGCTGATTACAGAGAGTGGAGAGAGTTAAATGCACGTTGGTTTCAGTTTGGTGCTTTTGCGCCGTTGTACAGAGCCCATGGGCAGTTCCCTTATCGTGAGCCGTGGAACATTGCTCCTGAAGGCCACCCAGCCTATAAGTCTATTGTTTATTATACAAATTTGCGCTACAGGTTAATGCCATATATCTATACATTGGCAGGTATGTCACATTTTGATGATTATACCATTATGCGTCCGATGTTTATGGATTTTTCTAACGATAAAAAGGTTGAAAATATTAGTGACCAGTTTATGTTTGGTCCGTCAATTATGGTTTGCCCTGTATATGAATACCAGGCACGTAGTAGAGAGGTGTATTTCCCTGAAGGAGCCAATTGGTACGATTTTTACACCGGCAAATTAATTGAAGGCGGGCAAAAAATGATGGTGGATGCTCCTTATGATCATATTCCATTATTTATCAAAGAAGGAGCTATTATTCCTGTCGGTCCGGAAATTCAATATAGTGATGAAAAACCGGCAGAAACTATTGTGCTGTATGTTTATGAAGGAAGTGATGGCCATTTTACATTGTATGAAGATGAAGGCGTAAATTATAATTATGAAAAAGGTGCCTATTCAAAAATCGAATTTAGCTATAGTGAAAAGGATAAAGCTTTAAAAATTCATAATAGAGAAGGCCAATTTGATTCAATGTTAAAACATCGAGAGTTTATTATTGTACCAGTAAGCAAAGGTGAGCCAAAGCCATTTAATTTCAATGCCAAAGGCAAAGTGGTTAATTATGATGGCAAAGAGCAGGTGATTGAACTATAGACATCGTATTTAAACTTTATTATATTGTTTTTTTCAATAAAATAATATAGTTTACTTCTGAGAGAAAAACAAGGTCAGCCTTTTATTAAGCTGGCCTTTTTTTATAACGTTTTAGCATGTTATATTTCATGCCTTGTAATGAAATTGTATGCGTGTTAGTATGTTTAGCTGTTAGTTGATCTATGCTTCTTAAGTGCCGAAACGTAAACCTTTTGTAATATCAGTCATTTTTTTTCGGTTATATCAAGTAGGTAATAATATATATGGGGACGTCTAAAAACCTGTTTTTAACTTTCTAAATTAGCGGATTTTTTCAATTGCAAAAAATCGTAAAATTGCTCCTATTTTGTAATGAATTGTCTATATGTTATTTAGCACTTACACTTATTGATGTAAGGATAAATCTATCCCATTGAAACCTTGATTTTTAACTGTACGCATCTGTTAATATTATAAGTTAAGTTCATCATTCCAATTTTAGCTTTTGCTCTTGCCATACCTATTGTT
>JBNKRV010000225.1:0-16961 GCA_050296935.1 Marinilabiliaceae bacterium
CATTCATAGCTTTTCATTAAATAATCGATTTACGGCTCTAAATTTTATCACCATAGCTCGCTATGTCTCAAAAATTTATATTGTAAATCAATCATTTACTGAATTTTGAGCTCGCTAATTTTAATCGAACTCAGGTTATTATACATTGAATTTATTTCAAAAACAAGGTGGAATATATAACTTATTGAATATCTCAAAAAAATAGTTTTACTCAACTTACCATTCATTGAGCTGACAGACTTATTTTATTCCCCAATGGCAATCGTATAATTATCAGATCTATAGATCATTTTTTCAATATGATACCGCATTTACAGGTTTATGTAGCTTAATGGTTGGCGCTATGTAAATGGATGTGTAGTTTATTTGAAATCAAAGAACTCCCGGGGAATTTTATCTGAAATTACAACTGTATTATCTCATATGATAATTCATTTTGTCTATTCTGTAATATATTTATTTTGATATTTTGTTAACTGATATTTGTCATTCAATTGTAGGCTGAATCATAGTTTTTTGTATTCAGGTTTAATACATATTTGAATGTGAATATCTCTAAAATTTAATTAATATATTTATGAAAAATCTAAAAAAGTTATTTTGTTTATGCGTTTTCGTATTCTCAATTGGTACGAAAATGTTTGCCTGGCCGGGTATGCCTTTACCTAAACTACATGTTGATGGCCGTAATTTAAAAGATCCCTGTGGTAATAATGTATTACTACACGGTGTTGCTATTACACCGAGTCCGTGGTTTAATGGATGTCAGTATGGTTCAACATCAGGATATTGTACTTGGGGAAATTACGATGTTCAAGGTTGTTTGAATTATAATTTTGGTGTTATGGATAAACTAACAGATACGTCTGATGGTTGGCATTTAAATTATATCCGTTTACATATAGATCCTTATTGGACTAATGATCCGGGGAGTCCGATTGCTGAAAATGATATTTCAAGATTCAATTACAATCGACTGGTGAAATATACTGATGAAGTTATTATTCCTTTGGTTGAGCATGCCAGAGAAAGAGGAATGTATGTCATTTTACGTCCTCCTGGAGTCTGCCCGGAAAAAATTGCTGTTAATGATTATTATCACACTTATTTAAAAACCGTTTGGGGCTATTTATCCAAACATCCAGGTTTAAAAAATGCAGATCATGTTATGTTTGAACTTGCAAATGAGCCGGTACAAATTTTGGGAGTTAACGGAAACTGGGGGTCTACAGGTGATGAACATTTTGCAGCACTTAAAAACTTTTTTCAACCACTTGTGGATATGATACGAAATAATGGAGCCAAAAATATATGTTGGATTCCGGGAACAGGTTGGCAATCTCATTATCAAGGGTATGTGAATCATCCAATTACTGGAGGTGATATTGGTTATGCCGTTCATATTTATCCTGCCTATTGGGGAGGAATACGTAATTATTCAGCGTTTTTAAACGGATGGAATACTAATGTTAAACCAATTGCGGATATTGCGCCTGTTGTTGTAACTGAAACAGATTGGGCTCCTGATGGGTATGGAACGTTTGGAATTGCAAATACCGGAACTGCAGGAGGAGATGGCTTTGGAGCAAACTTGAATCATATTACATACTTGTCGGGTAATGTCAGTTGGAATGTTTTATGTCCCGATAATCTTTTAGATCATGGAAACCCCAAAGGAGGTATTGCTTATGGTGGAAATTGGCAAGCATGTGCAGCCCCGGTTAAGCATTGGTTCGCAGAATTTTCTAAAGTAAATATCCCTTCAATGGAATGTGGAGGGTCTACTGTTAATTTAGTGGATGGTGCAATTTACGAAATAGAGTTTAATACTGATGCATCGAAAGTACTGGATCTTTATAATGGAGAGGATTCAAATGGTGCGGTAATAAGGCCCTTTAGTAGAAATGGAGCAACTGCTCAACAATGGATAGCTATTGATGCCGGAAACGGATATTGGCGTTTTAAATCCAATGCAAGTTCATCAGGAAGAGTTATTGATCTTTCTGCAGGAAATACATCTAACGGAACAGCCATTCGATTATGGGATAACTATAACAATGATGCACAAACGTGGCAAGTTGTGGATGCCGGAAATGGATATTATAAGATACTTTCAAAAATAAATACATCAAAGAGTTGGGATGCTGCAAATTGTGTTGTTGATGGATCTGAACCAATGCAATTGTGGGATTCATATGGAACATCTTGTCAGTTATTCAAATTTAATTCTGTCGGACTTAAATCAGCTGGTATAGAAAACAATATTCAAGAGCAAAAGCAAGAGGATGGGTATGTGATCTATCCGAATCCTTCTATTGGAGGTGATTTTAGTCTTGTTGTTTCAGGAGATCAGAATATAAACCTATCTATATATTCCACTAGTGGAGTTAAGGTGTATACCCAAAGTAATTTATGTGAAGGTGAAAATGTTATATATTCTAACTTAGAACCAGGAATATATATAGTACAATTGTCAAATAGAAATGAAGTGACTAAGCTAATTGTTAAGTAATGTCTGTCCGTAAAGTGGGGTGTTTGTGCTATACCGTTTAAATACAAGGCGTGTGAAAAATTCAAGCCGCAGTATACTAGCTTATATGAGGATTTGAGTTTTGAGCAACAACGCAGTAGTTGGACATTATAGACCAACACTAAGTAGATATAAATGAATGTTAATGTAAGGCCTTTGCTATTCCGGCAAAGGCCTTTTAAACAAATTATACCAATTTCACTATTAATCTGAGTTCGATATAAAATTAATGGCTCAAATCGCTTATAAATATTGAGTTTCAAGGAATGTTTGCGAAAGCATAGCGGGCTATGGTAAGCAAATATGACACAGAAAATCGGTATTTATAAGTGAAATTCATAGCTTTTCATTAAATAATCGATTTACGGCTCTAAATTTTATCACCATAGCTCGCTATGTCTCAAAAATTTAATTTGTAAATCAATCATTTACTGAAATTTGAGCTCACTAATTTTAATCGAACTCAGGTTAATACTATATACAGGATCATTGTTCTTATTGGTTTATTTATATTTTCGTTTTTTTGAACCAAACATGTAAAATGTCATAAAATAGTACTGGATTAATTCTTTATTTTGGACTTCCTTAGAAAAAAATCACATCTTTTCCTCAGTCCTGGTCCGTTAAATCATATTTTATAACAAAAGAATTAATTGAATTATGAATAGGTTAAGTTGGGTGAGTATTTTTTTATTTTCAATTATTAGTTTGAATATAAATGCTCAGGAGAAAGAAAGTGGAGGTTATAAGTTTGAAACAATTTATGATTTAGAAGCCACTCCTGTAAAAAATCAATTCCGATCAGGGACTTGCTGGAGTTTTTCCGGATTATCATTCTTAGAGTCAGAAATGATTAAAGCGGGTAAAGAGTCTACAGATCTTTCAGAGATGTTCGTGGTTCGTAATTGTTATTCAGGTAAAGCCACAAAATATGTGCGCTTACATGGGTCGTTAAATTTTGGAGCAGGAGGTTCATTTGCTGATATTTTATATTCATGGGAAAATTACGGTTTAGTTCCTGAAGAGGCTTATCCGGGTCTGGAATATGGAGAAGAGAAGCATGTTCATGGAGAGTTGGATGAGTTGTTAAAGGCATATGTTGATGCCGTTTTAACCAATAAAAACAAGAAGCTTTCAACGGTATGGCATAAAGGGTTCAATGGTATTTTAGACGCTTATCTGGGTGTGTATCCTGAAACGTTCAATTATAAGGGTAAAGATTATACCCCGGAAACATTTGCTAAAGATTATACAGGACTCAATCCTGAAGATTACATTATCGTTACCTCATTTAGTCATCATCCATATTATTCAAAATTTATTTTTGAAGTGCCTGATAATTGGGTATGGGGAGAGGTTTATAATGTGACACTTGATGACCTTAAAGAGATAATGAACTCATCATTGGAGCAGGGACACACTTTTGGCTGGGCTTCTGATGTTAGTGAAAGAGGTTTTTCTTTTAAAAAGGGAATCGCCATTGTTCCTGAAAATGATATTGAAGAAATGTCAGATTCCGAAAGGTCAAAATGGGAGGCTTTAAGCACAGCAGATAGAAATAGATTAATGTATAGTTTTGATGGACCCGTTACCGAAAAAGTGATAACTCCGGAACTGAGACAAGAGCTTTTTGATAATTATTTATCTACTGATGACCATGGAATGCACGTAACCGGAATGGTTAAAGATCAAAATGGAACAGTTTATTATAAAGTGAAAAATTCATGGGATACAGATAACAAATATGATGGTTATTTTTATGCATCAGAGTCATTTGTACTACTTAAAACAATGAATATCATGATCAATAAAAATGTTCTTCCAAGGGATATTAAAAAGAAATTAGGTGTAAAGTAGAAGTAAAAACCGATAGTATCATCAACAAATACCCAATCAATTTTTGAATAATATGATATTCGGTTAAGCCGCTCCTTTTTTAGGGGCGGCTTTTGTTTTATATTTGCCGGAAACAATTCAAGATGAACTATAAAAATTATAAAACCAGAATTAAGATTAAAGCTGAGGCAGAAGATATTTATGCTGCCCTTACAAATCCTTTTACAATTGAGCTTTGGTCTGGTTATCCTGCCATTATGAGTACTGAACCAAATTCTGAATTTTCCCTTTGGGAAGGAGATATCGTTGGGAAGAATCTTGAATTCGAGACAAATTCGAAAGTTGTTCAGCAATGGTATTTCGGCGAGCAGGATGAACCTTCAATTGTTACAATTAAAATCTTTGTTCAAAAGAATCACTGTCAGGTTGAACTGGTTCATACAAATATTCCGGAAGAAGATTATGAGGATATTTGTGAGGGATGGGAAAATTATTATCTGGGAGCAATTAAAGAATTTTTCGAAGAGGATTAATAATTTCCATAAACTCTTAAAACCTTATAGAATTGGTGTTGGTTTTTTTTCTATTTTTATAGCCAATCAAACCAAACCAATTTTATAATGACTTTCAATAGGTACAGAGCTTACCCCTTTGCCCGATTTTTAGTTCCTTTCGCTGCAGGATTATTTATTGCAATAAAATTTTCAATTCCCCATTCGTTAGTATTTTTGTTTACAAGTGCATTAATAGCATTTGTTGTTTTTTTATCTGTTAATTTAAAGTTCAGATATACTTATCGTTGGATAAATGGTTTAGTTATTCATGCTTTTCTCTTCCTGGCCGGCCTTGTTAGTTTTCCTGATTATCAATATTCTCAGGATATTTATAGCAATAAAAAGCAGTATGATTGTAAAGTCGTTTCCGTATCAAAAAACACTGAAGAAAAACAAACGCTTGTTTTAATTTGTAGTAGGGAAACAGAAAAAGTGACATTTAAAATTCTGGCCTATGTTAATAAAAACCGATTGGCTGAAAGTTTTTTTCCGGGTGACCGACTCATATACAATGGAACCATTAAAAAAGTCGAAGGAGCCTCGAATCCCTATGCCTTCGACTATTCGGAATACCTGAGTAAGCGTGATATTATTGGTCAAATCTATTTGACTGAGAATAACTTCAGGAAGGAGGGGGGTAGTTTTAGTTTATTAAAATACTTTTTTAAAATAAGGTTATGGGCAGAATCTAAGTTTAAGGCTTTAAACTTAGAGAATGAAGAATCCGGGATTTTATCTGCATTGATTCTCGGAGATAAAAGTTACCTGAACTATCAAACAAAAGCCAGCTTTTCAAATGCAGGAGTAATACATATATTATCAGTAAGTGGTTTGCATGTTGGTATTATCTATTTGATATTAACATCCCTATTTTGCAGATTTAATAAAACTGTTTTTAGAATTGCTAAAATAATTTTAGTATTGTGTGGCTTATGGTTTTATGCCGGATTATCGGGTATGTCTCCGTCTGTGTTGAGATCCACAACTATGTTTTCTGTTTTTATTATCGGTCAAGGGTTAAAGTACCAGTACAATATCTATCATTCAATGGCAATTTCTGCCTTTATTATTCTGCTATTTGATCCATATGCAATTATTCATGCCGGATTTTGGTTGAGTTATTTTGCGGTTGCTTCTATTGTTTACTTTTATCCGATAATAAATAATTCGTTATACTTCACAGCCCCGTATTTAAAGTATTTTTGGTCGTTAATATCCGTTTCAATCGCAGCGCAAATTGGTACAGCTCCTGTAGTGATTTATTTGTTTGGATTCTTTCCAACTTGGTTTTTATTGGCAAATGTTTTTATTATTCCGATTCTGCCATTTCTATTATTAGCAGGTATTATTGCCGTTGTTTTCCCCGTAGGATCATTTCCTTTTGTGTTTGTTAGTGGATTTATTTTTGAGATTTTACATTTTATAAATCAATTTACAATATGGGTTTCAGACTTACCGTATGCTCAGTTTATCTCACTTCAGTTCGATTATCCTGAATTGGGTTTCTTTTATGCATCACTATTAATCTGGATTATCTGGAAAGGTAACAGACAGGCAAAATATTATATCATGTCACAAATGGTGTTTTTGCTGTTTTTATGTGTGTTAGTAATAAAAGTATATCCTGATTTTAAGCAACAACAATTGGTAGTTCATAACACCAGACATCATTCAAACTATTCCTATATAAAGGATGGAACTTTAGTTAATTTAGTGGGTGATAATGTTAGTGAAAAAGAATTTAATCAGTCTGTTTATCCATTATGTGTAGGTTCTGGTTGTCAGGAAATACATCAGCAACTATTGGGGGATAAAATTCTTGAACCTATTGTAATTAAAGATCATGTTGGTATTATTGTAAATGGAAATGTGCCTGTAAATGAAATGAGAATTGTATCAGAATATATAAAAATGATAATCATTACATCTCAGGTTCCGTTAGATACGATAGATGAGTTGATTGGTATGTATTCAGACAGGATAATAATTTTTGATTCGTCATTCTCCAGGTTTCAATCCGAAAAGCTAAAAACTAAATTTGAAAAAAAACGTTATAGATGTTACTATACATCGCTTAACGGAGCTTATGTATATATACCTGATTTGACTATGTAAAAGAATTGTTTGGAAATATTTAATAAGGAATCGCACGTTTTTAATATTAAATTCTAAATTTGCCTCGGTTTTAAAATGCATTACCATACGGATAGTTTTTATTGAAATTAATTAGCGATGAGAATAATTATTGCAGGAGCTGGTGAGGTTGGTACACATGTTGCAAAAATGATGTGCAATGCTAATCACGATGTTATTTTAATTGATGATAATGAGGAACGACTTAGACAGGTTGATGCTCATTTTGATTTAATGACAATTGTAGGTTCTGTATCTTCAATTGATGATTTGAAGCAAGCCAATGTTGGATCTTGTGATCTTTTTATAGCTGTTCCACCATACGAAGAGCTTAGTATTCTATCTGCTATTCTGGCTAAAAAATTAGGCGCTAAGGTAACCATTGCCCGAATAAATAATTATGAATATTTACTTCCGGAAAATAAAGAGTTTTTCAAACAATTAGGAGTTGATGAGCTGATTTATCCCGAACAATTAGCTGCCAAAGAAATCAGAACTTCGCTTAAGCGTGTGGGTATACGTCAGCAAATTGATTTTTCAGATGGAAAACTGATTTTATATGCAATTAAGATTCGCGATAATGCCCCGATTGTAAATAAATCTCTTGCTGAAGTAGCCCAAATGCAGGAAGTAAAACTGTATAATACAGTGGCTATAAATCGCGATGGAGTAACCATTATCCCTAGAGGAAATGAAACATTCCGACATAACGATCTAGCTTATTTTATTACTACACCTGAAGGAACAAGTAAGGTTATGGAGGATTCCGGTAAGGAGCATTTTGATGTTAAAAATGTTATGATTCTGGGAGGTAGCCGTATTGGTAAAAAAGTAGCTCAACGACTAGAAGAGTTCTATAATATAAAACTGATTGAAATTGATCGCGATAAAAGTACAAAATTAGCAGATAAGCTTGAACATACTTTAGTGATTAGCGGTGATGGAAGAAATCTGGAATTATTAAAGGATGAAGGTATTAAAAAGATGGATGCTTTTGTGGCCGTTACTTCTAATTCAGAGGTGAATATTCTGGCATGTCAGCTAGCTAAAAAAATGGGCGTTAAAAAAACGGTGGCAGAGGTTGAAAACATGGACTATATTGATCTGGCTGAAAATATTGGAATCGGAACTCTGATCAATAAAAAATTAATTGCTGCCAGTTATATCTATAGGTATACCGTTAAAGCCAGAGTGTCGCACGTAAAATGTTTAACTGCTTCAGAGGCGGAAGTTTTAGAGTTAGTGGCCAGTGAAAATTCTAAAATTACCAAAGGAAGATTGTGTGATTTAAAACTTCCCAAAGACGTTAATGTAGGAGGGATTATCAGAAATGATAAAGCTATTATAGTAACCGGAAACACAGAAATAATACCAAATGATAAGGTTGTTGTTTTTGCAATGCCTTCAGGAATTAGAAAAATTGAGAAAATGTTCAATTAAAATTCTTATTTCCGACTGAGAATTTTTTGTTTTATATTTCATGCATAAATAGTAATGCCTGTTAATCTGTTGTAATTTTATGCTGAATTTTAGAATAGTTCTTTTAATAATGGGGCTTTTACTTGTTGTTGAAGGAGCTTTTATGCTACTGACTGCAGGTGTTGCAACTATATATGGAGAATATGATTTACCTTACCTGTTATGGTCATCATTGATATGTAGTGCAGTTGGTGTGGTATTATGGCTTACAAATAATAAAACATCAAAAAATATTGGCAAACGTGAAGGGTATGTAATAGTAGCTATGGTATGGCTGGTATTTTCTTTTTTTGGTTTGTTACCCTTTTGGTTAAGTAATGCTATTCCTTCATTTACAGATGCTTTTTTTGAAACAATGTCTGGATTTACCACAACAGGTTCTTCTATATTGGTTGATATTGAAGCTTTACCTCATGGTTTGTTATTCTGGAGGAGTATTATTCAATGGTTAGGAGGTATGGGTATCATCGTACTATCTTTAGCTATTCTACCTGTTTTAGGAGTAGGAGGGATGCAGTTGTTTATTGCAGAAGTTCCAGGTCCTGTCCCTGATAAATTGCACCCTCGTATAGCTGATACAGCTAAGAGGTTATGGGTGATATATGTTGTTTATACTTTGATAGAAACAATTTTATTATGGATGGGAGAAATGTCATTGTTTGATGCTATTTGTCATTCATTCACCACTATGGCAACAGGAGGGTACTCAACAAAACAAGCAAGTGTGGCTTTCTATGAATCGGCCTATATCCATTACGTAATTATTATATTCATGTTTATTGCCGGGGCAAATTTCACCTTGTCCTATAGTGGATTTCATGGGAATTTTAAAAGGATTTTTAAGGATGAGGAATTTAGATATTACTTTGGTTTTGTAGTGTTGATTTCCTTATTAGTTGCTGCAGTTTTGTATATTTCAGGAGATGCTGACACCGTTGAGCAGTCCATTCGTGATTCGTTATTTCAGGTTGTGTCATTGGTTACAACAACCGGGTATGCAACGGCTGATTATCTGGTTTGGGTACCTACCTTAAGTATAATCATGTTTATGCTCATGTTTGTTGGAGGTAGTGCAGGTTCAACCGGGGGAGGCGTAAAGGTTGTGCGAATTGTGATATTGCTTAAAAATGCCTATTTCGAGTTAAAAAGATTGATTCATCCCAATGCTGTAATTCCTGTACGATTTAATTCTAAGGCCGTATCTCCGGGTATAGTAACTAATGTATTGGCTTTTATCGTAATATATATGCTTATTGTTGGTATTAGTATGATTGTAATGTCTATAATGGGTTATGATCTGGATACTGCAGTTGGTGCTGTTGCAACTTGTATAGGTAATATCGGGCCGGGTTTAGGTGAGGTTGGTCCGGCAGCTAATTTTGCTCATATACCTGATTTCGGGAAATGGTTTTTGAGTTTTCTGATGCTAATGGGGCGTCTTGAGATATTTACAGTGGTTCTGTTATTTTCACCTTATTTCTGGAAGAATTAATAATCTGTTTGATTTTTACTATGTCAGATGCCTAAAGTTCGAGTTCTCCTTTTCCTTGTCTGATAATTTCAAAATCGCCATTTGTGCAGTTTACTATAGTGGATGGAATGTTATTTCCATAGCCTCCGTCAATCACAATGTCAACAAGATTACTGAATTTTTCATAGATAAGTTCCGGATCAGTGGTGTATTCAATAATGTCATCCTCATCAACAACTGACGTGCTTAAAATGGGATGCCCCAATTGATTTACCAATTCGCGTATAATGTTGTTGTCCGGTACTCTGATACCAACCGTTTTTTTATTGGCTTTAAATAGTTTCGGTACATTACTATTCGCATTTAAAATAAAAGTAAAGGCACCAGGAAGGTTTCTTTTCATCACTTTAAATATATGATTATCTATACTTTTTGTGTAGTCAGATATATGGCTTAAATCGTAACAAATAAACGAAAGGTGATCTTTCTTTAAATTGATATTTTTAATTCTCGCAACCCTTTCTACAGCTCTGGAGTTGTTGATATCGCAGCCTATCCCATATATTGTATCAGTTGGATAAATCACAACTGCACCTTTACGCATTTCTTCAACGATATAGCGTATGTCATTCAGATTGGGTAAATCAGGATATATTTTAATAAACATGGGGTGTTTTTTATCAAATTTAATCTTTTTACACTACAATCGATATCTGTTCATGATATTAATGTGTAGAATAATGTGAGTTTTTTGCACAAAAAAAACCGACTGAAATTACTTCAATCGGTTTTCTTTGAGCGGGAGACGGGATTCAAACCCGCGACCCTTAGCTTGGAAGGCTAATGCTCTATCAGCTGAGCTACTCCCGCTTATGATATGTTACTGTTTAAAAGAGCCAATAGAGGGACTCGAACCCACGACCTGCTGATTACAAATCAGCTGCTCTAGCCAACTGAGCTATATTGGCAATCTGTTTTTTTATTAATTAACCGTTGCTAATTAACTGGTGGGGAGAGCAGGATTCGAACCTACGAAGACATAAGTCAGCAGAGTTACAGTCTGCCCCAGTTGGCCGCTTTGGTATCTCCCCAAAAAATAATACTTTAAAAATGTTTTCATCGTTATGAAAACTAAAAGAGCCAATAGAGGGACTCGAACCCACGACCTGCTGATTACAAATCAGCTGCTCTAGCCAACTGAGCTATATTGGCGGGTGGGTAAGCTACCTGCATCGCACCGCTCAACCATCTACCCTTGCTGCCGTCAGGCCCTGGGGGAGTTCAATAGGAGCTGGTCGTACAGGACTTACCCGTGCTTTAGCGGATGCAAATGTAGACAAAATCAGATACCCTGCAAGCAAAAATGTAAAAAAAATGAACTTTTTTTTGAGTTTCTTTTTTAATTGCTTTGTTATCAATAAGTTGTTTTTATATTATTTTTTTTCAGAAAATGAGAAAATGAATTTGATGAACTTATTGCGTTTGTCAAATGCAAATATTCGTGATAAACATTATCTTTGACAAAATTCAAATCTTAACTAAAAAATTTTATTATGGAAAAAATTTCAGCCCCAAAATCATCTACCGTTTATACTTATGGTTTATATTTAGGTATTGCTTCAATCGTTTTTAGCCTGATAATTTATTATGGAGGCTTTATCGGAAATAAATATTTTGGATATCTAGGGTTTATATTTACTATCTTATTCATTTCCTTAGGATTGATTAATTACAGAGATAAAATCAATAATGGAATTCTTACCTATTCTCAGGGATTGGGTATTGGTGTTTTAATTACGTTGATTGGCTCAGTTATTTCCTCTGTATTTAGTTATGTATTTCTAACATTTATAGATCCTGATATACATAAATTAATTGTAGCTAATTCGCAAGAGGAAGCATTGAAAAACGGTATGACAGAAGCGCAATTGGATCAGGCAGGGAAAGTGATGGATATTATGATGAGTCCTATGGTATTATCTATTCTGGGTATCATTATGTCAGTTTTTTTTGGATTTATTTTCACATTAATTATTTCGGCTATTGTAAAAAAAGATCCGGAAATTAAGATGTAGAGCAAACGAATTAATATTTTAAATAGCTAATGGATTTATCTGTAGTAGTCCCGCTTTTTAACGAAGAAGAATCGTTAGTCGAATTGTATAATTGGGTTAAGAGGGTTCTTAACCCAAAAGGAATTTCTTTTGAATTGTTATTCATTGATGACGGAAGTAATGATAATTCATGGCATATTATTGAAAAACTAACATCGGAAAATGATGAGGTTAAAGGCGTTAAATTCAGGAGGAATTATGGAAAGTCTGCTGCCTTATTTGTTGGTTTTGAATTGGCAAAAGGTGATGTGGTAGTAACTATGGATGCTGATCTTCAGGATAATCCGGATGAACTTCCAGAGTTGTATCGAATGATAAAAGAAGATGGGTTTGATTTGGTAAGTGGATGGAAGAAGAAACGACATGATCCTTTAGGGAAGACTATTCCTAGTAAACTATTCAATAGAACTGCCCGTTGGATCTCAGGAATAAAACTTCATGATTTTAATTGTGGATTAAAAGCCTATAAAAGAGATGTAGTTAAAAGTATTGAGGTGTATGGAGAGATGCATCGGTATATTCCTATTCTGGCCAAAAGAAATGGGTTTGGTAAAATTTGTGAAAAAGTAGTTGTACATAGAGAGCGTCAATATGGAGTATCTAAATTTGGGATTGAGAGATTTTTAAAAGGCTTTCTGGATTTATTATCAGTCACCTTTATTTCTAAGTTTGGTAAAAGACCAATGCATTTGTTTGGTAGTTTAGGAACCTTAATGTTTATGGTTGGCTTCTTTTTGGCATTGTATCTTGGGGTCCACAAGCTTTATTGTGTTTATAATAGTATAGAACAAGCTCTGGTTACCTCCAGTCCTTATTTTTATATTTCCTTAATAAGTATGGTTATTGGAACACAGCTTTTTTTAGCAGGCTTTTTGGCTGAGTTATTATCACGCAATAGTCCGGAAAGAAATAAATATCAAATTGAAAAGGTTTTATCTTAATATCACTATAGAGGTATGGATTTTTATCAAAGTATAGTTTCTGCATATGATGAAATTTTTCCTTTAAATAGAGCTCAGATTGCGTTTATTGAGAGTTTATATCCTGTTGTGGCCGGTAAGAATATTCTTGATGCTGGTTGCGGTACAGGTAGTTTGGCCATAGAATTGGGTAGAAGAGGTGCCAGAGTAAAAGCGTTTGATTTGGATTCAGATATGATTTTAAGAGCCCGAGAGAAGTGTCCTCAGGCACTTAATGTTGAATTTGATGAAGGAGATTTGTTACAAATAGAAGATAAGTACAGGAAGGATTCGTTTGATTTAATTTATTGCTTAGGAAATACGGTGGTGCATCTTTCTGACTATGATGATGTTGAGCGTTTTATTCAATCTTCCGGATCTTTGCTGAATGATACAGGCGTTTTACTTTTGCAAATTGTCAATTATGATAGAATTGCTATAGAAGATGTAAAAACTTTACCAACTCTTTCGGGTTCAAATTATCAATTTGAGAGATTCTATAAAAAAACTGAAGAGGGTAAGATTGCTTTTTCAACTTGTTTAACCAATATAAAGACAGGTGAAAAAAATGAACAAACAGTTGATTTGCTCCCGATTTTGAAAGATAAAATGATTAGTATGCTGAGGCCTTATTTT
Organism: Marinilabiliaceae bacterium; assembly: GCA_050296935.1. Lineage (GTDB taxonomy): Bacteria > Bacteroidota > Bacteroidia > Bacteroidales > Marinilabiliaceae > Saccharicrinis. The sequence goes on from JBNKRV010000225.1 coordinate 13,713, forward strand.
TCAGAAATAAGTGTTTATGGATCGTTTAAATCTGATGATTGGAATGTGGGGGCATTTCATACCATTGTAAAGGCAAAAGTATAAATGCACCGGGTAAAAGGTTGTAAACCGAGAGTTAATAAATTAAAATAAAAGATATACCCGGCGCAAATAATGGTATTTATTATTTTTTACATTGATTCTTCAATGTAGTTAATTATTTTTGATAGTTGATTTGGATGGAACCATTTTATATCCTGATCGCGTTTAAACCAGGTTAATTGTTTCTTAGCATAACGTCTTGAATTTCTTTTAATTAATTCAATAGCTTTGTCTACATTGTATTCACCATCAAAACTGGCAAATAGTTCCTTGTATCCAACTGTGTTTAGAGAGTTTAATTCTTTGTGTTGATAAAATTGTTTAGCTTCATCAATAAGACCTGTTTCAATCATTTGATCCACACGTTTGTTGATTCTGTCATAAATTTCTGACCGTTCCATTTCTAAACCAATTCTGATCATATTAAAAGGACGTTTCTTTACTGTATTTGTTCGTAAAGTACTATATGGCTTACCCGTCATTAAACAAATTTCAACAGCATGAATGACTCTTTTGTGATTCATTAAGTCCACCTGATCATAAAACTCCGGATCCAATTGTTTTAGTTGTCTTCTTATGGTTTCAATTCCCTCTTTCTCGTATTCTGTTTTTAGCTGATCTCTTAAATCCTGATCTATGGTAGGCAGTTCATCAATGCCTTTACAAATAGCATCAATATACATCATTGAACCACCGGTTAATACTAACTGGTCATATTTTTTAAACAGTTGCTCAGATAATCTTAAAGCATCTTGTTCAAATTCCCACGCACTATAGTAATCTGTTATAGAGTGCGTACCTATGTTATGGTGTTTTGCTGCATCAAGCTCTTGTGAAGTTGGTGCAGCAGTTCCGATTTTAAGTTCTTTGAAAATCTGACGGGAATCAGCTGATATTATTTCAGTATTAAAATGCTTTGCAACTTGAATGCTGATTCTGGTTTTGCCAATTCCGGTTGGACCAACTATTACAATAAGGTTTTTTCGCATTAAACTTATGGTGAAATTTACTATTTATATCAACCTGAATTCAATAAAAACGATCGAACTCAGGTTATTAAAAATTATCCAGATCATCTGTGTATGAAACCAAAGGGTCGTCATTGAAATTAATATCGTTATCAAATTCTCCATCATTATACCCAAGAAGATCATCTTTGTGATGCTCAGTGTCAAGTTGTTCCAAAGGGTCTGGTGTTTCTCCCAAAACATCACTTATGTCTACTTGTTGGGGTGCGTCTCCACTTGATCTGGTACAGTGTGGTTTTTCGCAATCTGCTTTTTCATCAATTTCAAAAGTTTCAATAAACAAACTTCTTTCATTAAAAAAGTCAAATACATATATAAGCCTTTGTTTTTTTTCAGAAACAAATTCTTTAATGGTGGATTCTGACATTACATGAGAACTTCCAGATTCATCTAATGCCATGTCCATAAGTGTTATTTCTTTAATTTTTTGCCATTCCTGATCGGTCATAAAGAATGATGCCATTTGGCCATCATCAAAATTCAATAAGTTTTGAATGTAATTGTGTAAGTCAAGAAAAGTTGCATTTCCTCCAATTTCAATTTCTCTGTAAAAGTCTTCGTCCTCTCCTGAAACTATTCTAAATTTAATCTTCATCTATTTGTTTTTTTGGGGTGGCAAATATATTAAAAACTTAGTCTATTCATATTGTCGTTATAAAATCAGAAAAATACTCATCTCTGATTTATTATTTACTACATTTTGAAACAAATGGATTTTCCAATTGTTTATGTTTGTAAATGAGATGATTAGTTAATTATGGATGTTTTAATGGTTTTATTGTGTTGCATTTAGTAGTTTTTAACGTTAGTTCTTGTAAAAAGTTTTGTAAAAAAATGAGGATTAAGGAAATGTATCGTAAATAGCGTTTTAAAGATGCAGCATTCCCTGTTGTTATTAAATCAGAAAAGTTGTCCGATGGACAGGATTTGCAACAAATCATCAAGAATATGGTCGTGATGAGAGGAAAGTACGGGCGTGTTATATGTAAAGTTTTTATTGGGTTAAAGGGGGTGGTCTATTGCATTTAAGTGTTTGAGATTTATTTGTAATGGGTAGAATAATGTGCATAAAAAATAATGATTATTAATATATGGTGACAAAAAAGTACTATTCAGGATTTATTATAATACAGTTAATAATTTGTTTTATCATTTTTGGCTGTAATAGTAAAAAGGAAAATAATAAAGAAATACATGATAAAAGTGAATATGTAAATTCTCAGTTGCAGACTGACGGTTATCTTGAGCGAGGAAAATTGGTTTACGATAAGAATTGTAAAGTGTGCCATCAGTTAAATTTAAAAGGGATTCCGGGGACTTATCCTCCTTTGGTTGAAAATGAAAATGTAGCAGGTGATAAAGGTTTTTTAGTTGGTGTGTTGTTAAATGGAGTAACCGGAGAAATAAAAGTAAATGGGAAAAAGTATAATGGTATAATGGCTTCTTACAAAACATTAACTGATCAGGAAATATCAGACGTTTTAAACTATATCCGAACTAGAAATGAACCGGATTTGGATTTGATCAGTAAAGAGGATGTTTCTCGTATGCGATAATATTATTCAGTTATTTAGTTAGTGCCTGTCCATAAAGTCGGGTGTCTGGAGTATAAAGTTTAAATACAAGGCGTGTGAAAAATTCAAACCGCAGTATATCAGCGTATATGAGGATCTGGATTTCGAGCAACAACGCAGTGGTTGGATGTTATAGACGAACATCAGTTCGTATGTGCACGGAAACACAAATGGCAGATAAAAAGCTTTATTTCTGAGGCTTTCGAAGCTCAGAAATGTGAGTTTACTGCCGTAAATGATCATTTTGAGAGCATGAGTAACGATGAAAATTGAGATTTCCTGCTGACACGAGATACTTTGCTTGTAGTATTAGCCTTATTATTAACCTGAGTTCGATTAAAATTAGCGAGCTCAAATTTCAGTAAATGATTGATTTACAATATAAATTTTTGAGACATAGCGAGCTATGGTGATAAAATTTAGAACCGTAAATCGATTATTTACTGAAAAGCTATGAATGTCACTTATAAATACCGATTTTCTGCGTCATATTTGCTTACCATAGCCCGCTATGCTTTCGCAAACATTCCTTAAAACTCAATATTTATAAGCGATTTGAGCCATTA
>JBNKRV010000226.1:0-23377 GCA_050296935.1 Marinilabiliaceae bacterium
AATGTTTGCGAAAGCATAGCGGGCTATGGTAAGCAAATATGACGGAGAAAATCGGTATTTATAAGTGAAATTCATAGCTTTTCAGTAAAATAATCGATTTACGGCTCTAAATTTTATCACCATAGCTCGCTATGTCTCAAAAATTTATATTGTAAATCAATCATTTACTGAAATTTGAGCTCGCTAATTTTAATCGAACTCAGGTTATTATATAATCAGAATCATTTTTTTCAAGGTTATCGTGAACCTTCCCATAATAGGAAGGATATTGCTCCAGCAACATAACAAGAAGGAAAAAAAACGACTGATATTTCCGGAAGATTTGTTCATTTTTCAACATCAAATCACTAAATCAGCAACGAATAATGCCAAACAGTTTCTATATTTGATAAAAATTTAAAGTTGTAGTATCAAAGGGAGTCAACATATAACAAGGAAGTACTATAATTCTGTACTTCCTTTTTTGTATTAAAAATGTAATGAATTATGTATAAAGTAAAGATCTGGGTTGATTTCGAAGCGGTTGAAAGTGTAGTGGAAATATCAAATAAAGCCGATATAAAACTTACAATTGTTGGCGATAATAAAAAGATAGATGTGGTATCGCAAATCGATTTAAAATCTGGTTACGAATTTGAATTCGATGAATATGGTGAGTACTGCATTTCACTGGAGAATGAGAATTTCAAGTTTATTGAAAACTATATTATTGACCAGTCCACTTCCGATTTAGAAATTGTGATAAAGTAATGGTTGATAAGGCAGATAAAGAAATATTCATCAAAAATATCAGTTGTTTATATCCGGATTTTTAGTCAAACCTCTATTTTGTAAGTAACATGACGCATGCCAGAATAGTAATAAAAATGGTTATTTTTTTAAACAGGATATGAGGTAAAATATGATTTAATCTTTTACCTATAATGGTTCCAACCAAAAGAATAGGAACAAATGTAAGCGTCATTTGTATTACCTGAGGTGTAATTAGTCCAACGGATGCGTACCCAATAACAGCAATAAAAGCTGTAACAATATTAAACCAGGAAAATATTTCCCTGAATTCTTCATTACTTACCTTAATTAAATTTAAAAGTAATGCCAATGGAGGTCCGCTAACAGAAATAGTTCCAGCCAAAAAGCCAATTATTGAGCCGGTAAGTTTATATGAGAAACGTGAAATTTTAATCTGATAATTCAATTTAATAAGAGATACAACTGACATTACTATAAATAATACTGCCAGAATGTGAATAAGATATCCCTCTTTTATAAAACTCAATGTTAATGCACCTCCAATTGAAAATACACCACCATAAATGATCATGTTTTTAAAATCGTTATTGATTAATGGAGCCTTCTTTTTTTGTAGTACAATTAGTATGGATGCGATAAGGTTACACATCATTAATACCGGTATAAGTTCTTTAGGAGAATACCAAATCATTAAAAAAGGAAGTGTTACCAGTGCAAATCCAAACCCGGTAATACCTTTTATTAAACTTGCAAAAATAACTACCATAAAGACCCAGATATTTACCATAGCTTAATAATTTTAGAAGATAACAAACCAAAGGCTATAATAGCCATTCAATAATGCGCGGAATAATACTTTTATGCCGGCTTATAGTGCTTCTTATTCAGAAGTGTTGACATTAATTCGTAACAGAGAGCTACATTGCCTCTGTATTCCAACTATAATGTTGGATGTAGATTTTATTCAGACTAGTTAACCGGTAAATAGTCGATAAAGCAAGCGCAAATTTATAGTGAACCAGAGTATGTTCGCTTTACTTTTGCTTGTGAGTAGTGAAATTACGATACTTATTGAAAATATCCAAAGTGTACAGAAAGTTTAACATTAGTTATCACTAACCAGAACTTATTGTTATTAGTGAAGCATGCTTAGTTCAAGGAAATTGTTTTTATCCTGAATTTGATTTAAACTGTAGAATTCAGATTATACCAATATCCTAAGGATATTAGCGCTATAATTTCATTCTATTAAATTTTACTACGTTACAAAAATATCGTCGAAACTAAGGCTATTTCTCAATTTATTTCATGATTATTGCTTCACTTGCCATAACTCAAACAAGCCTGGCTCTGCTCTTATTTATCGCAATAATTTGTGTCTTGCATAAACTAAATATCTCTAAAATTATTTAACGCCAACCCAACCTCATCGTAATAATTGGTATATCTTATCTAGCGAATGTTGAGATACAGAGAGTTATTGATAAGTTTGTTAATAACTTTTGGGATTTGTAAAATAGGATGAGGTGTGTTGTGTAATATTCAGGATGTTAGTGTGTTAGTATTGTTTCTTGAGAGGATTTAAACATTTTTTTTAATGATTATTGATAACGGATTTGGCAAACTTTTGTTTTGTATTTACGTATCTACAATTAAAAATCAGAAACAAGCACTACAGTTTCAGATTTTACTTGAATCGGAGGAGGATCTTTGTAGGGAAGATGAAGTGGGAGTTAACAGAATACAACAACATAGTACTTATCCTTAAAAGAAAATGGTAAAGCGAAAAATAATAATGGCAACTGCAATATTCATTTTTTTAATGCATGTAGTCGATTTTTATGGCACAGAATTTACCAGATCTCTTGTAATATCTACAAAGCAACTTGAAAACAGCCTGACCTCTGGTGATGTTAATTACGTAGCACCTTATCTGGACAGTGAGTTTGTTTTAAATGACTATGAACCTGCCATCTCAAAACAATTGTTTTCTTCTTTAATTCCAGTTTTGGGGGTGCACAAAATTGATAGTATACGACTCAATCAGCGCAGTAACGATACACTTTTTGTATCAACTGTTTTATTAGCCGATAAGGGTCTTTTTGATGTAGAACTTACATTTATAGAGAAGGATGAGTCAGCTTTTATACTAAAAATAGAGTTTGATTTCAGTTTAAAAGTGCGGCTGGGTGATAAGAGTAAGAAAGAATCAGAACCCAGGGAGATTGATTTGAAACAGTATACAAAACTGAGTGATGATTTACTATTCACTTACTATGATTCCGGTTTAGAGAATGTAGCCGTTGAAATCATACAAAAACAAAAAAAAGGGATTCAGATTGCAGAAAAACTTCTGGGAGAAGATCTCACCTTTCCTTTAGGGCTATTGTTATTGAATAATAGTATTGAGGAAGTATCCATAAATCAGCCCGTTATTCCCATTTGTATTTCAGGAGCCAATTATGATGAAGATTTGCAATCAGCTATGTATTTAAACTGGGTGTATTTTCATGAGGTGGTGGAGTTGCATTTAGTTTTTAATAAAGGAATTAAAGATCAGAATACACGTTGGTTTAGAGATGGCATGGCCGATTATATTGCTCATAGAGTTTGTTCAGAGCTGAATCCTGAAATAGATAGTGTTTTAATTGCAAACAGAATGCAATCCTATAAAAGGTTAAATGGAAGGGCAGATCTTGCAACATGGATTGGTACCGGAGAATTAGATAAAGAATATTCAGGACATCATTCAGGTAGTGGAGCGTATGCCGGTGCCTTGTGTTTTTTTACTGATTTAGTTGACCAGTATGGTGATCAGGTAATTTCTTGCTTTTTTGATCATCTCATAAAAAATAATAATCCGGATAGTGCCATGCTCATTGCCGAATTATCCGAAATCACAGGCGAAGATATTCAGGAGAGGCTATTAAAGTATTAGTCCCTTTTATTGTTTTCCTATTCTTTATTGCTGGTGTATTCTGCCATTTGGGACACATTTGTATTTAGTTTATATTTATCAATGAAAATTAATTTGATAATATAACTATGGCCCGATTTATTAAAGACCGTTCCAAAGCCAAAGGTTTAGCTCCAGGTTCGCTTGTATTAATAGGTAAACGCAAGATGGATCAACCTGAGATCCATAAATTTGAATATGATTCCTCCCATTTAAAAGAAAAGCAAGTCAGGAATATAAAAGATATTTCACCAATATTACCTCAGGAAGGAGTGAATTGGATTAATATTTACGGTATTCATGATATGGAGATGATTCAACAAATAGGGAATACCTTCGGATTGCCATCACTATTGCTTGAGGATATTCTGAATACAGATCAACGACCTAAATATGATGCCTTTGAAAAGTTTGATGCTTTTATACTTAAAATGCTTCATTTTGATGAAGAACAAAATCAAATAAAGGCTGAACAAATAACATTAATTCTTGGAAATCATTTTGTACTGACACTTCAGGAGCGAAGAGGCGATGTTTTTACTCCAGTCAGAGAACGAATCAGAAACAGCAAAGGCAGAATCAGAAATAGCGGGAATGATTATTTGGTTTATGCTCTATTGGATACCATTGCTGATAATTATGCCATTGTTGTGGAATCTTTAGGACAGAAAATTGAAAGTCTTGATGATCGGATATTTCATTCGAATGAAACAGGATTAGCGGAGGAGATCTATAAATTAAAGACAGAACTTAATTTCTTGAGAAAAACTATTCGTCCGGTTAAAGAGTTGATATTCAATTTGCTTAAAAATGAGAATAACCTTTTTGAAGAAAAGAGTCTTGAATATTTAAAAGATCTGAATGATCTGATTAACCAGTCTACTGAAGCAATTGAGTTATACAACAACCTGGTTTCTGACCAGTTGAATATATATAATACCAATATGAGCAATCGTATGAATGAGGTGATGAAAGTATTAACCATTTTCGCTTCTATATTTATTCCACTTACCTTTTTTGCAGGTATCTATGGTATGAATTTCGAATATATTCCCGAATTAAAATTCAAGTATTCATATCCTGTTTTCTGGCTGTTGGTGATTGTTACAGGAGGAGGATTACTTTATTATTTTAAGCGAAAAAGGTGGTTGTGATAATAGTTGAAGCTTTTTATTGAACATTCATGTCACCATGAAAAATATGACATGAATGCTAATTTGTGCTCGTCTGTAAAGTCCAACTACGGCGTTGTAGCTTAAAATCCAAATCCTCATATACGCAAGTATACTGCGGTTTGAATTTTTCACATGCCTTGTATTTTAACTTTATAGCCCAAATATCCCATTTTATGGACTGGCACAAATTTGTCTTGATACATGATACTTAACACTTAATGCCAGATGCTTGTGTCTGCAATACTATATATTCCTACTCCTTTAAAACCATATCAATACACATAACAGCTGCCAATATCATAATTCTGATAGGGCTGTTTTCAGGTACGCGTTCATCAATTTGCAGCATATAATTATCGGCAGTTGTAAACATCTCTTTGCCTAATCCGGCCCATTTTTTGCTTACATGAGCAAATTCAATATTGTCCTTAAAGAATTTAAAATCCCAGCTAGTCCATTTACCCTTCAGGGTGCAAAGTAAATTGTCATTGGCGTCAAACAGGTTGAATTTTCCACCTATTGAAAAAAACTGTTGTTTGAACCGACCAACCAGAATATCATTTTCATCAAACACCTCCACTGTTGAAACAAAAATGGCTATACCTCTTTTAACAGTCAGTACTTTCTGACCGTCTGCAGTTTTGATTTCAATATTAAACGGGGTGTGTCTCTTGTAATCACTAAAGCGCAATAATTTGGTGAAAAAACCAAGATTTTCTTCCCGACAAGTCATCACCATTTCCTGTGTATCAGGATTAAAAATATCGTAATTATTAGCTGCCTTAAACATGCCAACGTGTTCTCTTACAAAGAATAGGTTTTTGTTTAGAATAGGATTCATAATAGTGTGTTAATGAAATTTTTATTAAACATCCAAAAATAGACAATCCTTAATCATAACCAAGCTGTTTGCATTACAAAAAAATCAGTTGTCAATATTCCAATTTTATGTCGAACTCAGGTTATTAATTTTACAAAAACCCGAGAAGATAAATTTTTATTAATGGCATCATTTTCATAAATTTAAGTAAGGTAGTAATTGATCGTAAGGCCTTATGAGTTATTATATCAATGAACAGTATTACCCATTATTAAAAGTATATTATGGTACTCACAGTTACTTTAAATCCGGCTATTGATAAAATTTTAATCGTTGATAAATTTGAAATTCATAAACTTCACCGATTAAAGAAGGGAGAGAAGAGTATGGTTTCTGCAGGAGGGAAAGGTGTGAATATAGCCCAAATGCTGAGTAAGATGGGAGATAAAGTAATTGCTACGGGGTTTGCGGGATGCCATGCAGGCCATATGTTGTGTGATACTTTAAGAATAGCAGACGTTACCACCAATTTTATTTTTACTCCCAACCCTACACGTACTAATATATCTATTTTTGATAAAACCAATAAAACACTAACTGAGATTAATGATTTCGGACAAAAGATATCGGCAAGTGACATTGCTTTTTTTATAGAGAATTATGAGCGTTTACTTTCACGCGTAGAATTAATAGTAATTGCGGGTTCTTTACCATTAGGAGTTTCACCGGATATATATATTAAGTTGACCGAATTGGCCAGAGCAAAAGGTAAGAAGGTTTTGATACATACAGCTCCGAATTTTTTGGAAAATATAATAGAAGCTCAGCCATTTCTGATTAATCCGGATATGAGATCAGAACATCAATTATTTGGAAAGCCTGTAGATGGAGTGGATCAATTTATAACAATAGGTTTGCAGATACTGAAAAGGAGTCCGAAAACAGAATTGGTTGTTTTTACCCATCGCATTGAAAACGTGGTGGCCATTACTCGTGAAAAATCCTATGTTTTAAGACCCATTCAATTAAACATTGCGAATATGTTGGGATATGGTGATGCTTATTTAGCCGGATTTATTCATTCCTTTAGTAATAATAATACTTTAAAGGAGAGTTTACATTACGCTTCAGCTGCCGGATTAACAGATGTGGAGGAGGTGTATAAAGAAATTTCTGATGTCAGTAAAATTCAGGAAAACCTGAAACGTATTGATATAGAGGAGATTATTTGATAGTGTGCGATGAAGATATAATAGTAAGATATGTCATAAGCAGATGATCAATCAATATAAAACCCAGACAGGCTGTGCACGATGGTTTCAAATAGATGTACTGGTTTGTAAGTGCCGCCGGATGTTGAGATCTTGTTAAATTTTAAAGTTATGAAACAGGTTAGAGACTATATTCATAAAGATATTTCATGCGTGAGTGAAAATGCAAGTTTACGACGTGTGATAAATACAATGAAGTTGCATCGTGTCAGTGCTCTACCTGTGGTAAACCAATACGGAGAGTATCGGGGGTGCATTAGTGAGCAGGATATTTTAAATGCAGCAGTTCCTGCCTATATGAAAAAAATGCATGATACTTCGTTTATGGCAGGAATAGATCAGATTACAGTGCATCTGAAAAATAAACTTAATCATCAGGTTATTGATTTTGTGAATGAAAATTATCCGAGTGTATCACCCGATGATTCCATGTCGTATGCTGCAGATCTGTTATATCGTATTAATGGAACTATTTTACCTGTTGTTGAAGACAAAACACTAATTGGCCTGCTAACCCGAATTGAAATACTATCTGCTTCAATCGATACCCGTTAGATATTTTATGTGGATCAGTAGAAAAAACGTTTACCTCACAAAAAATCCGAAAATAATATGTTCACGTTTGTATTAAGCGATATACATTTTTTTAATGTAATTGTTGCACTGGTAATTTTCATATTAACATTCACACTTATTACTACTGAAAAACTACCCAATGCAATTGCAGCCATGTTAGGTGCCTTTTTATTGGTTACTTTTCATATACTGAATCAAGAAGAAGCTATAAGGTATATCGATTTTAATACGATAGGATTGTTATGTGGTATGATGATCACTGTTAGGATTATGCGTAAATCCGGCTTGTTTGAATATATTGCGATAAAAGGTGTAAAAATAACTCATGGTAATCCCTGGAGAATATTAGTGGTATTGTCAATGGTTACAGCAATTCTATCTGCTTTTTTAGATAATGTTACAACCGTTCTGATTATTGTACCGCTTACCTTTGCCGTTGCTGATACCATTAAAATAAGTCCCTTACCATTACTTATATCAGAAATCCTGTTTTCAAATATTGGAGGAACTGCCACATTAATTGGTGATCCACCAAATATTATGATAGGAGGTGCTACGAATCTTGATTTTATGGATTTTTTGAATAACAATCTGCCTGTTGTCATCATTGTATCTTTGGTAACATTGGGCATGTTGAGACTTATTTATTACAAAAAACTCATGTCTGCAAAAGTAGATCATGAAAGCATCAAGTATTTTGATGAGAAAAGAGCCATAAAGGATAAAGGGTTTCTGATGAAAAACCTGATCGTTTTTGCGCTTATCATTTCGGCATTTATTACACATCATTTACATCATATTAATCTGGCTTCAGTTGCATTAGGAGGTGGTTTTTTATTAATGATGGTAACCCAACAAAAACCAGATGAAATTTTACAGGAATTGGAGTGGTCAACATTGTTCTTTTTTATTGGTTTATTTATTATCGTTGGAGGATTGGAAAAGACGGGAGTTGTAAGCTATCTGGCGGATAAAATGATAATTGCAACTAAAGGTGAGGCAAGTATCGCCACTCAGTTGATCTTATGGATGTCGGCTGTATTTACAACTATTATCAATAGTATTCCATATACAGCAACCATGATATCTGTTATTGAAAATATGGGAGGAGCAACAGGTGGTGATGTTAATCCGTTATGGTGGGCTTTGTCACTCGGAGCCTGCTTTGGAGGAAATGGAACTATTATTGGCGCTGCTGCAAATATTATTGTGGCTGGTTTTAGTCAAAAGACAGATCACCCTTTAAAATTTCTTGATTATCTGAAAGTTGGATTACCCATTATGTTGGTTTCTATTTTACTTGCTTCGATATACCTGCACTTAAGGTATTTTTATTAATCTCAAGCAGAGTAGTACCGGATTAATCATGTTATTCTGAATGTGGATTTTTATGGATACTGCTTATCTCCTTACCAAGGCTCAGATAAAGTTCAGGTAACTTTGTTCTGTTGTGTCAATCAAGGTTCTGATACACATTTAATGTAAGGAGGAATTGAAAAACGACGAAGTAAATGCTTTAAATATCACAACTCAGGTCATTGCATATGAGTATTAATTTCTTACTATTGATGTAGCATAAACCTTCCTGGATGTAATCCGGGTTTTATGTCGCATTCAGGTTATAAGCTTTTTGCAAAATGAATCTAAAAACAACTGCATATGAGTAAAGTGATTATTACCGGAGCATCCGGAATGATAGGCAATCTTGTACTAAATAAATGTATCGGTTCATCTGCGATATCTACAATAATCAGTTTTGTCCGGAAAAAATCAAACCTGCATAGCGATAAGGTGCTTGAGATTGTTCTTGATGACTTTAATGATTATTCAGGTAACGAGGAGCATTTTAAAGACGTTGACGCAGTATTTTTTTGTCTGGGTGCATATACGGGCGCTGTTTCAGATGAAAAATTTAAGGAAATTACAGTCGGTTATACTAAAGCCTTTGTAGATGTTTTAAAGCAGTATAGTCCAAAAGCTGATTTTTGCTTTTTAAGTGGAGCAGGAGCAGATAGAAGCGAAAAAAGTAAGGTGCCATTTGCCAGATACAAAGGAATGGCCGAGAATATAATTTTCAATAATCTTGAAAATAGTTATACTTTTCATCCTGCCTATATTTTTCCTGTTGAAAAGCGAAAAGAACCCAATACTGCATATGTTCTTTTTCGAATGTTTTATCCCTTGATTAAGATATTGGGCAATAATTTTAGTGTGAGGTCGGAGGAATTAGCCGAAGCTATGTTTGTTATTGTGATGCAGGGGGCTGAATATCATACCATTAATAATAAAGAGATTGTCAGGATAGGAAAGTTTAAATAATTTAGTTTAACGTTGGATTTTATCGTGATGATTTATCTTGAAATAATAGCATGTTAATAAAGTGTTAACACACGATTAGGTATGATCGTGATAAAAAAAGACTGTATATTTATGGCATAATGTATATGTTATTGCAAGTTATGTTAATTGTTTTCGGTTGATTGGAGAATTCAAGCCGTTCCTGAGTAAAACCTCAAAGTAGAATAAAAAATTATGAGTAGAAGAAAAATTACTTTTATTGTTGTGGCACTGATAGTATTATTAGGTGGTTCAGCAGCACTTTCCTATTTATTTATTTCCATGAAACCAGAGCCTCCTACGCGGCCGGGTATTGATATGAAGCGTTTTGTTAAGGCTGAGGTGGTTCAGTATTCAACCATTGTTTCTCCGGTTTTATCAGAAGGTAGAGTCGTTTCGAGTAGTGAAGTAATGTTGATAGCAGAAGCTTCTGGCAGAATTGAAAAGGGAGCTGTTGATTTGCGTAAAGGAACCTCATTTAAAAAAGGGCAATTGTTGGCCGTTATTTACAAAGATGAAGTTGAATTGGCACTGAAAGCCCGTAAAAGCAGGTTTCTATCCTCAATAATTGGTATACTAACCGATGTTAAGTTGGATTTTCCTGAATATTATGCCGACTATGAGGCTTTTTTCAACCAAATAGATATGGATCAGAAATTACCTTCTTTACCCAAAATAAACAATGAAAAACTGAAGGTTTATCTGGCGAGTCAAAACTTTTTAAGCGAGTATTATGGCATACAGCAAGACGAAAAGAAATTGAGCCGGCATTCATTATATGCTCCTTTCGACGGAAGTTTTACTCAGGTAAATTCTGAGGTAGGAGCCTATGCTAATGCAGGAGGACAAATAGGACGAATGATCAGAACTGATCAATTGGAAGTTGAAGTGCCTGTTATTAATGAACAAAGTAAATGGATCAGGATTGGAGACTCGGTTAAAGTGTATGAGAATAGAAAATCCTTTCAAAAAGGTATCGTAATAAGAAAAGCTGATTTTATTGATCAGGATACCCAATCAAGAAGCATTTTTGTAAAGGTTCCTTATACCGCAAAAAATAAATTATTAGCTGGAGAATACAAGCTGGTTGAATTTGAGGGACAGGAAATTTCAAATGCCATGGAAGTTCCCAGAAATGTGGTGTTTAATTCCGATGAGGTATTTCTGATTGAACAGGGAAAGCTGAAGAAAGCTGTTGTTAATGTGCTAAAATGGAATGAAACAAGCCTGATATTTAATGGATTAAAAGAAGGTGACGTATTGGTTGCAGAGCCTTTGATTAATGCAAAGGAAAATAATTCGGTCGGGATAATTGGCCAGGAAGAGACAGATCCCCAAGGTAATCATTCATCAGAAAAACAATCAAAATCAAATTAACCATGAGGAAGATTGTTGAACTTTTTGTAAGATTTCCATTTTATGCCAATTTGATAGTTTTGGCATTATTGGTAGTAGGAGGAATTAGCCTTTATAGGATGAAAAAATCCTTCTTTCCGGAGCGACAGTCGCATTATTTATCCATCAGCGTTTTTTATCCGGGTGCCTCTCCTGTTGAAATGGAAGAAGGGGTGACATCAAGGATTGAGGAAGCGGTAAGGGCTATTCCCGGTATTTATGAAATCAACTCGGTATCATCTGAAAATAGTTCAAGAGTAAACATTGAAATAGAGCCCGGATATGATATTGATGAAGCATTAATTGAAGTGAAAAATGCTGTTGACGGAATTTCATCACTACCATCCGCATCTGAACGTCCTGTTGTTTCCAAGTCAAGAACAACATCACCAGCCGCAAGGTTAATGATAACAGGAGATGTGGATTTATTTACCCTTAAAAGTTATGCACAGCAAGTTGAGGAGGACTTTCTGGCTTCAGGATTGATGAGTCAGGTTTCTGTATCAGGTTTCCCGTCTATGGAAATATCGGTAGAAGCCAGCGAGGAAGAATTGCTTCGCTATGGATTTACATTTACCGACTTGCAAAATGCCATAACCCGGAATAATCAGGATGTATCAGGTGGACAATTGCGTTCTCAAGAAGAAGAGATGTTAATTCGTTTACGATCGCGCAGCGCTGATCCTGAAAAAATAGGAGCCATTATTTTACGGGCAAATACGGATGGAAGCGTCATTCGAATCAGAGATATTGCATCGGTTAAAATCAAATTTTCTGATGTTCCGAATAAGGTGTTGGAAAAGGGAAATCCTTTAATCAGGATTATGGTGATGAAGCTCATCTCAGAAGATTTGGATGCGATAGATAGTTTTATCAGGGATTATGTTGATGAATTTAATGCCAAAGATAGGGGAGTAGAACTTGTATTAGGCAGGTCTTTTCTGGATATTCTGCATTCACGTTTAGATCTTCTGTATAAAAATGGGGGACAGGGTCTGATATTAGTTATTATTATATTGAGTTTAATGCTGAGTATACGGCTTTCGCTATGGGTAGCCTGGGGTATTCCGGCTTCTTTTCTAGGGATGTTTATTATTGTGAACCTGATGGGAGTCACCATTAATATGATTTCACTATTTGGGATGATTCTGGTTATTGGAATACTGGTTGATGATGGAATTGTGATAGGTGAAAATATTTTTCAGCACTTTGAAATGGGAAAAAATCCAAGGAGAGCTGCTGTTGATGGAACCCTGGAAGTGGTTCCGGCAGTAATTACCTCTGTAACCACCACCATTGTGGCCTTCTCTCCACTCATTTTTATTACAGGTAGAATGGAGTTTATGTATGAGATGGCTGTGATTGTGATTGTAAGTTTGACGGTGTCGCTGTTTGAAGCGTTCTTAGTTTTACCGGCACACATAAGTAACGAAAGTGTTTTAAACCGATCAAGGATTCATGCTAAACCACGAGGGTTAAAGAAATATACCGATGGCTTTTTTAATTGGCTTCGTGATTATGCATACGACAGGGTTTTAAAGCTTATTGTGGAATGGAGGTATATTGTTTTGTTTATACCTGTTGCTATGTGGTTGATTACTTATGGATTAATAGGAGGGCAGGTTATTCGTACCACTTTTTTCCCCCGAATGGAGTTTGACTCTTTCAATATCAATGTGGCTTTTACTCCAGGTTCCGGAGAGCGTAAAACAATGGAGTATCTGGAACGATTTGATAGTGTGGTTTGGGTTGTTAATCAGGAATTAATGGAAGAATATAATGATACCGTTCCTATTATTGAAAACAGCATTGTTAATTTAGGTTCTGCTTTTGACGGGTCAGAGAACGGTTCGCATACAGGAAATATTGATGTGTCGCCCAGAAATTCAGAGGAAACAGGAATTAGTTCCTTTGAAATAATCCAGAAAATCAGAAATAAGATTGGTCCGATTCCAGAGGCAGAGAAATATTCCATTGGAGCAAGAAGTCGCTTTGGAGATCCGGTTTCCATAGGATTATTATCAAGAAACATTCAGGAACTGGAATCTGGTCGTGATTATTTGCTCGAAAAATTGCGCGAATATCCTCAGTTAAAAGATGTGGTTAGTTCCAATGCTTTGGGAAAAGAAGAAATTCTTTTAAAGCTGAAGCCCAGAGCCTATATGTTGGGGCTGGATGAATCGGCCATAGCCGCGCAGGTGCGTCAGTCCTTTTATGGAGGACAAGCTCAGCGTTTGCAGGTAGGTCGTGATGAGTTGAGAGTTTGGGTCCGATATCCTGCAGAAGGACGTGAGCGCATTGGTCAGCTTGAGGATATGAAAATAAAAACCGCTAAAGGAGATTATCCTTTGACCGAATTAGTGGACTATGAGATGAAGCGAGGTCCTGTAAATATCAACCGTTTCAACGGCAAGCGTGAAATACGTGTAAATGCTGATCTGGTTAACCCGGATGAATCCGTTACTGAAATTTTAGAAGCCATCAAAAAAGATGTTATTCCTGAATTGAAGGTAATTTATCCGGGAATATCTGTCGAGTTTCAAGGGCAGCAGAAAGAAAGTGCTCGTAATATGAGTGATTTAATGTTTCTATTTCCGATGGCTTTTTTAGCTATGGTTTTTATTTTGATGATTCATTTTAAATCATTTGAACAACCATTAATTATTTTGATGATGATCCCTATTGCCATTTTAGGTTCCATTTGGGGGCACGGCATTCATGGCAAGCCGCTATCGATATTGAGTTTATGGGGTATTGTGGCATTAACAGGAGTTATTGTAAATGATGCTGTGGTTTTCCTGTCTAAATACAATTCATTAATTGAAGCTGGTTATAAGGTTAAGGCGGCCATTGTTGAGGCAGGAAGATCCAGGTTGAGGCCGATCATCTTAACCACACTGACAACCTCAGTGGGATTATTTCCACTTATCCTGGAAAAGAGTTTTCAGGCTCAGTTTCTTATTCCAATGGCCATATCATTGGTGTATGGAGTTGCATTTGGAACACTATTTATTCTCTTGTTTTTCCCTGCGTTAATTATGATTTTGAATGATGTAAGAAGAGTAATTCGGGAATTGTGGTATGGAAGAAAAATTGAACCTGAGAATGTTGAAATTGCAAATATTAATGCCAAACGCCATATCGAAAATGAGGAATAGTAATTGTCAATAAACAATTACTAAATAGATATAACTGGTATAGAAAACAAAAGGAGTATAAATGATGAATATTGAGGATAAATATATATCGCGTTCATCAATTCTGATACCTTGTATTTGTTTCTTGATGCTAAATTAAAAATATGAAAACGATTAAAATACTAATGATATTAATTTGCTCAAGTCTGTATTTACAGGCTCAGCAAACGCTGACATTGTCAGATGCTATCCAAAAAGCATTAGAGAATAATTATGATATCAGGATTGTAGATAACAAACAGCAGATGGCTGAAATACAAAATAGTTGGGGTGCTGCTGGTCGATATCCATATATTGATTTGGCGGTAAGCAATAATAATTCATATACCATTCCGGAGGACGATCATTATATGAACAATCGTTTTTCTGCCGGAGCTTCAGTTAACTGGACGCTGTTCGATGGTTTTTCAGTACGTATAAATAAACAACGTTTTGAGGAGTTGGAAGAATTGTCGAAAAGTAACACCGCTATAATGGTTGAGGGAACAATTCAGTCTGTAATATTAGCCTACTATGATGTTCTCTTGCAAAAAGAGTTGTTAAATACCTATGAAGAAATCATGACACTTTCAGAGGATAGGTACAAGCAGGCTCAGGTGAAAAAAGATTTAGGAGCCATAGTAACTTATGATGTGTTGCAAGCTCAGAATGCTTATTTATCGGATCGTTCTGCCTATCTATTGCAGAGTGTAAGTTATAAAAATGCATTGCGTGACCTGAATTATCTATTGGCTGAAAAAAATGAAATTACTTATGAGTTAACCAATAAATTTGAAGCTATACCTGTTGATTATTCATTGGCTGATTTGCAATCGAAAATGTTTGAAAACAATAATACCCTGCAAAATCAATATATCAATCAGCAGCTATTACAAACAGCATTAGCTACGGCTCGCAGTAATTATTCTCCTACCTTAAACTTTAATGGAGGATTAACAGGAAATAATAACCGTATCCAATATGAAGGTAAGGATGCGTCGTGGGCTAAATCAGCAAATTTCTACGGGAATTTTACACTAAGCTTTAATTTATTTAGTGGAGGAAATCGACGAAGAGCCGTACAAATTGCTAAAATAGATGAGGAAATCGGATTAGTGCGGCTAGAGGATATAAAACATGATCTGGGTAATAGTCTGGCTAATGTTTATGAGTTTTATGAAGTCAGAAAAGAATTGCTGAATATTGCTGACGAGAATATGGAAGCGGCCAGATTGAATCTACAGATTTCGCAAGAAAAATTTGATACAGGAGCCATCAATTCCTTTAATTTCAGAGATGTTCAGAATGTATATTTGCTGGCCTCTCAACAAAAATTAAAAGCAATTTATAATCTTATTGATGCACAAACCTCTTTACTTAGAATGGTAGGTGTCATTGTTCAGGAGTTTGAATAAAATCAAGCGTATCTGATATTCGGATAACTTGTTATGCCGATGATTTATTCCGGAAACTTCCGGCTTATTTCATCGGTATTTTTCTGTATATCAATACATGTTGTAGAATCATCAATATGAAAATTTATGGCTAATCCGGGATAAAATTATTTTTAAAGGATTGGGTTTGATTTCATAAATTAGATAGTGTTATGTCATTAACTTGATATTTAGTGCAGGTCCATAAAGTCGGGTAGTTGGACTTTACAGACGAACACTAATTAAATAATTTAAAAAGGAGCAGCACTGAAGTCTGGCAAGTGTGGCTTCTTTTGTAATCTGATATTCATTCACTAAGCAGTTTCTTTAATTCACTACCGTACAATCCGATGAGGACTAATTTAAAAACGCAGAATACATCCATACTAGTTTCTCTTGTTCTCTAATGTAGTCGCTCATTAACGAATTGGTTCCTTCGTCATCGGCATCTTCAGATAAATTAAGTAAAGCTCTCTGCTTTGAGATAATCACTTTAAAAGCCTCAAGAATTAATTGAACTGCTTCACGACCATCGCTTATATCTTTGGCAACACCGACTTCTGATTGCTGTAAATATTCAGAAAAAGTATGCAAGGGAGTTCCTTGAAGAGTTAGAATCCTTTCTGCAATTTCATCAATTTTCAACACCAGATTATCATACAACTCTTCAAATTTTACGTGTAGTTCAAAAAACTTTTCACCTTTAATGTTCCAGTGAAAGCCACGGGTATTCATATAAAATACCTGATAATTGGCTAATAAATCATTCAAGCCTTCTGATAATTTAGTAGCTTTTTCGAGATTTAATCCTATTCTGTTCATATCGTACTATTTTTAAGCGGCCTGAAATAACGTTCTATCGAATACCTTATAAATAAATATTTTAAAAGGTAAATTCAAGATTTTATGTCGACCCCGGGTTGTTAACTATTTAATTCAAAAAGGAGAATAGTAAAGTCTTAATTCTCCAGAACAAGCGAATCTTCAACAATTACCTGTCTACTCTTAATTTTATCATCGAAAGCAGATAAAGCTGCCTTTGATCCTTCACCCATAGCAATGACTATCTGCTTATAAGGAACAACAGATACATCGCCCGCCGCGTAGATGCCGGCCCGGTTGGTTCTGCAACTGGCATCTATTTCTATTTCACCCATATTGTTGGTGGCAACTAAATCTGAAAACACCTGACTGTTTGGCTTTAATCCTATTTGTATAAAAACACCATCTGTAATTATCGATTTAGTTTCGTGAGTGTCTCTGTCTTTATAAGTGAGGCTGGTTACTTTGCTTCCATCACCGTCAATACTTAAGGTTTGAGCACTTTTTATAATATTTACATTTTTCAGCGTATTTAATTTATCTTGTAATATCCGGTCTCCTTTTAATTCATCCAGAAATTCTAATACAGTTACTTCTGATGCAATGGATGAAAGGTCGATAGCAGCCTCTAAGCCTGAGTTGCCGCCACCAATTACTACCACTTTTTTGTCTTTGTAGAATGGCCCATCACAGTGAGTACAAAAAGCCACTCCTGAACCTATGTATTCATTTTCTCCCGGAATACCAAGACGTCTCCAGCTAGCTCCGGTAGCAATGATCAATGCCGGGGATATAAATGTTTCCCCCAGCGTTGTTTTAATATGCTTGTAACCCTCAATCAATTCAACCTTCTCTACTAAACGATTTTCTAAAATATCAATTGAGTAATCATGCAGATGGCTCATGAGGTTGGCTGATAACTCCTTACCAGTGGTTTTAGGAACCGAAATCATGTTTTCAATAGATACCGTTTCTGTAACCTGTCCACCTACTTTTTCTGCAATAATAGCCACAGAGAATCCTTTTCTGGCGGAGTACACCGCAGCTGATACCCCGGCGGGTCCACCTCCAACTACAACAACATCATAAGCAGTTTGTGTTGGTTTAATAGTTACTTCATTAACACCAGTCTGTTTGGTTAATTTGGCAAGTAATTCGCCCAGAGATGCCCTGCCTACATGCAATAATTCGCCATTGGCATACACGCTGGGAACCGCTTGTATATTTAATGAATCTATTTCTTCTTTATGAATAGCGCCATCAATAATTTCATGACTAACATTTGGGTTAATAATGGCAATGGTATTAAGAGCTTGCACAACACCTGGACAATTGGTACATGTAAGTGAGATATAACTTCTGAGAGTAATATTCCCTTTTAAATTTTTTATTTGTTCTGTTAATGTCTGGTCAGGTAAATTTTTACCAATGCCTTCAAGGTTAAGAACTGCTAATAGTAATGTAGTAAACTCATGACCTGTTGGTACAGCCTTAAAAATGATATTGGTAGATTCACCATTTTTTAATATGGTAAATGAAAGTCCTTCAGCTTCAAGTATTTCAGTGTTTAACATTGCTGAGCATGCAGCAACATCATTCAGTAAATTGATTAATTCACTTTTGCTTGAATGAGTGGCATTAACTCTTACCCGGAATGTATATTCGTTTTTTAATTCAGCGAATAGATTTTTCACTTGTTCTTTTATGCTATTATCCAACATGTTTTTTGTTTTTAGGGGGAGAATGAATGGCATTCTCCCCAATTAAGTTTTATTTTGCAACTAAAGGAAAACCCTTTATTACCTTCATTACAAAGGTTATCAGATGACACCAACCAGGTCGATACTTGGTTTTAAAGTTTCATTACCTTCTTTCCATTTTGCAGGACATACTTCGGATGGGTGTGCTTCCACAAATTGAAGCGCCTTTAGTTTGCGTAGTAACTCCTCGGCATTTCTTCCCACGTTACCTGCAATTACTTCATACGAAGCAATTTCTCCTTGAGGGTTTACAATAAAGGTTCCGCGTTCAGCAATACCTTCCTCTTCAATCATCACTTCAAATCCACGGGAAAGAACTCCTGTGGGGTCCGCTAGCATGGGATATTTAATTTTCTTAATTGTGTCTGAATTATCGTGCCATGCTTTGTGTACAAAATGTGTGTCTGTTGATACAGAATAGATTTCAGTTCCTGTAGCTTTAAACTCATCATACAAATTTGCTAAGTCTTCAAGTTCCGTCGGACAAACGAATGTGAAATCTGCAGGGTAGAAAAAGAATATTGACCAGTTGCCAAGAATATTTTCCTTTGTTACTTGTTCAAAATTGTTGTTCGCAAAAGCGTTTACTTTAAAATCAACGACTTGTTTTCCGATTTGTGACATAATTGTAATTTTTAAAATTGTTTTTCTTAATTATCTGTGACAAATATAGAGTGGGATAGTATATAAATCAAACAGATATTATCTATATTTGTATAAATAAAATCTATATAATGACCATACAGCAATTAGAATATATTATAGCAGTTAATAAATACAGGCATTTTGTAACTGCTTCGGAAAAGTGCGGCGTAAAACAACCCACATTAAGTATGATGATTCAAAAATTAGAAACAGAACTGGATGTTACTATATTTGATCGATCAAAGCACCCAATAGAGCCTACCGCTATTGGAGTCAGAATCATAGAACAGGCAGAGAGTTCAATAAGAGAATTAAGAAAAGTTAAAGAGTTGGTTGTAGCAGAAACAGAATCTCTATTAGGTCCATTAACTATTGGAGTAATTCCGACTTTAGCTCCGTATCTGGTACCTCAGTTTATAAAAATATTCAGGAGTATGTTCAGTGAGGTTAACCTTACTATGACAGAAATGAATACAGCAACACTGATTGAAGCCTTAAAAAAGGAAAGCCTGGATATGTTTATTGCAGCAACTCCTCTGGAAAATGAGGATTTATATGAAATACCATTGTATTACGAAAGGTTTATTGCTTATTTTTCTCCGGAACATCCATTCCGCGACATACCATTGTCGGCCAATAACATGCCACAGGAAAATTTATGGGTACTTGAAGAGGGACATTGTTTGCGCGATCAGTTGTTTAATTTCTGTAAAAGCACATTGCCCTATAATCAATCATTTGAAGCCGGAAGTATAGATACCTTAGTTCGTATTGTTGATACAAATGGAGGGTATTCCGTAATTCCGGAATTGCATATGTCTTTTCTGTCAGAAGAACAACAAAAGAATGTACGGGAAATTACCGAAACGCCTGCAATACGTGAGATTTCAATAGTCATTAAAAAGAATTTCATTAAGGAACGAATGATAAATGCTGTGGCTGATACCGTAAAATCAATCATCCCGAAGCATATGCTGGATGAACGATTAAAGAAATTCTCTATTAAATTGTAGTTTCTTATTCCTTTAAAAATTCAGTTATTAAATCGACGAACAAAGAATAAACTAATTTAGCCCATTGTTTTCAAGTCTAATGCTTGTTTTGTAGCTTTATACCGGAGTTCCCTATAAACCATTATGAAAATTCTTAAAGCCAAAATAAAAAAGACATCACCCTATTACAATAAAGGGCTGAACCAAAAGGGAAAACCAGTCTGGCTTTCAATAACAGGGTTTAATGCAGCAGGCGAAAAGAACTACAGGATAAAAGCCATTAAGAGCATTAAGCATGGTTTTGCCGAATACCAGGAAATATGGGTTGCTCCAGCAGATATTACCATAAAACAATTTGATGACGGACAATTATCTATGGAGATCTTCAGTCCGCAAGAGATGGAGCAAAACAAGTATAATCCCAGGTACTTTAACCAGAGGAGATTCGAAGTTACAACTAAAAATAAAAAGCAGTACATGTATGCCCCTGATATAGAAACCATGCGAAAAGTGCTCAAAGACTACAACCTATCCAATGCAAAAATCAAGCAGGTTCCCAAACTCAAGAAGGGGGATATTGAAGACTGAGTTTTGCAATTTCTATTTTTTCAGGAGCAGGATAAACCAGACCGTCATTGAGAGCTCAGCGAAGTAATCCGTAGCCTTTTACTGTCATCTTGATTCCTGAGGATTCAGGAGGCAGTGACCTGTTAAACCCTTCTACCAAGCTTTTCTTCAACGGATCAATCCGGCAATTAAAATCCAAAAGCCTTACTCTGCCTGCAATTGCATTGCGATAGCGGTATATAGTAGTGTTGAAGTTCCAATATACCCAACCTTTATTAGCCAATGAGAAGAAAACTTTGGGTGAAGTCAACACTTTTTTAGTAAAGGAGGACTGATGTTTCTAGGGAAAGGGAAGATGGAAATTCAATAAAGTCAAAAACAAATATTAGGGCATCAAGAATTTCTGGAACAAAAGCTTAGTCATAGCATAAAGTCAATTTATCGCTAGTCATGAGGGAGGAAGGTCTACGGATGGAGTGGGCTTAGTATCGTGATATTCAATTCTTTATCCGTTAAAGAGCTTATGCCGTTTAATGGCTATTCCTTGCCTAAGTTTATTAGCATGAAACGATGATGGGATATCATGGTCCCATTTTTTAAGCAGAACATAAATTAGTACCCTGTCTAGATGAACAAGCAATCCAATAAGCAGAGCAATTCTGAAATGGGATCCTTCAACACGCAATAACAACAAGGTCAGCTCAACAATAATATAAATACCCCAAAATTTGGACAAAACAGCATGGGGAGAGGGGAACCGCTTAAACCTGATCAGGCAAATGGAGTACATCAAAAACTCCAATGAGAACACCATGACCAACAGCACAATGTTTGCAATGATTGATTGTGGATTTGTTGTTGCCACATAACCTAAAATTGATATATAAAAAAATAAATCTATTACAGTATCCTCTACCCTTAGGTTAATAGTACTAATATTGAACTTTCGTGCAATTATTCCGTCAAACACATCCGACAATATCCCTAGATACATAAGCAAAATTACAACTATACTGGCATGGGTCCGTTCAGAAAATGTCAATGCAAGAACAATAATTGCAAAAACAAGACGGCTGTATAAAAGGATTTTTGGGATGTAAATTTTCATGACAGGGTTGGGTTTTAGTCAGTTAATGATTTCGGTTCAGACCTGTTGTGACCTAAAGGTTTATCCTTTTCTGCTTAATTCCTCAAGATATGGTTTGTTCACTAGCTCAATGTTTTTTCCATCAAGCTTTATAACCATTTCTTTTTCGAGAGATTTTAATGTTTTAACCATACTCTCGGTAGTAATTCCGGCAAAGTCAGCAAGATTACGTCGGCTAAGCAGGGTGAATATTTCATTATATTCCATCCTGAAACCATCAATATACAATAAGGTTTCAGCAATACGCCCCATCATTTGTTTGTACAGTACATTCCGGAATGCATCAAATAGGTTCATTCGTTGTTGTGTGTAGCGCCTGATTAGGCTGATACCAAAAGCGCCATTTTGACCTATGATATCAAGCAATCCTTCTTTCTCGACCAGCAACACTTGGCAATCGTTAATAGCTACCGATGAATAATTGAACGTATTGTTTGAAAAAACTGATGATAAGCCAACAAACTCTCCTGGCTGAATAATTTTCAGGTTAAAGCTCTTATCACTATTGTCTTCGATATACTGTACAGCTAACCCACGGGCAACAAACAAGACATAGGAAGCAAAAGCTCCTTGTTTGGTCAGGTTGTCACCTCTTCTGTATTGCACTTGGGTCTTGCTGGACCGAACCAGTTCCATTTCCTCTGGAGGCAAAGCTTGAAAACAGGGGGCGTTAATATCGCATATATATTCAGCATCTTTTTCTAAAATCGTCTTCATTCTTCTAAAACTGTAAACTGTAAAGATAGGATATGATTTTTAACCTTTACTGTACAAAACAACATAAGATTATGAATATCTGTTTAAAACATTCTGGTTTGGTTTAATCAAAGACCAAATGATTCCGCACCGTTGGTGCTTTTTAATAGTTGAGTTTTATAACCCGGCCATAGCTGACCGGGTTGCTGACGATCGCACCGTTGGTGCTATTGCCCGCAAATAATTCTATAATTGGAAACGAAGTCTTGAAGGATCAAAGCGCCAAGGGCGTGTTTGTCAACAGCCCAGACTATTGTACTTGGGTTTTTATATGGAGCAAAAGAATAGCTAACGGTGGGTAATCAGTTGTTTTGATTCCGCACCGTTGGTGCTATTTAATAGTTGAGTTTTATAACCCGGCCATACCTTACCGGATTGCTGACGATCGCACCGTTGGTGCTATTGCCCGCAAATAATTCTATAAATGGAAACGAAGTCTTGAAGGAGAAAAGCGCCAATGGCGTGTTTATCAAGAGCCCAGGCGATTGTGCTTAGGTTTTCATACGGAGCAAAAGGATTGCTAACGGTGTTAATCAGTTGTTTTGATTCCGCACCGTTGGTGCTATTTAATAGTTGAGTTTTGTAACCCGGCCATAGCTGACCGGGTTGCTAATGATCGCACCGTTGGTGCTAGAGCCCGTAAATAATTCTATAAATGGAAACGAAGTCTTGAAGGAGAAAAGCGCCAAAGGCGTGCTTATCAACAGCCCAGACGAAATGTCTGGGCATTTAAACGAAGCAAACGGAGCACCAACGGTGCGTAATCAGTCCCAAACATATTTCTCATCGTACTCAA
>JBNKRV010000227.1:0-1524 GCA_050296935.1 Marinilabiliaceae bacterium
TTTTTTTCTTTATCAACTTCAAATTTAAAATTAGAGTTTTTACTAATAGCACTTAGTAAATTTTTTTCATCTATTTCCAAATATTGAAAACTACCTTCAACTTTATTTGTATCAATATTATGAACTTCATGAATATTATAAGCAGAATCAGGTAAAATCTCTGGTATCCATCCTCTTTTAATTGCATTGTCTTTTAGTACATCTTGTTTATTGGTATAAAATTTTTTCTGTGTTTCTGAAAAACTTAAATAACCTAAAAACAAAATGACAATTAATATGATAAATACTATAAAAGATAATAATTTTTTCATTGTTTTAATAAGTTTTTATATCTTTAATTATATTTTGAAAAGTTTCAATAACAGATTTTTCACTCTCTATAGACAGTCTATCTTCTAAGTTTTTTAATATCTCACTTTTATTTGACTCGTCACACAAATCATAGAGCAAATTACTCGTTGCTATTCTCACACGATAAAATGAATGATTTAAAGCTTCATATAAATTTTTATAGTAACTTTTTTCGTCTAATTTAATAAGAGAATAGTACAATCTAGGCTTCTCTTCTTCATCAGCATTTGAAATCATATTTTGTAAAGTATCCTTACTCTCAATATCATAATACTTTCCAATTGCCTCAATAGCATAAGCACGAATTAACCAACTATCTGAATTTAATTTTCTTTTTATTTCTGGTAAAAATTTTTTATTATCCATATTTGTCAAAGTTTCTAAAGCAACTATTTGAATTAATTCATCGTTATCATCTAAAGCTTCTAAAAAAATATTTTGAATATCTTCTTGAAAAAATTGTCCTAATATTTCAAGAGCATCTACCTGATCTAAAGTTTCTTCACTTTTCAAACAATCTTTTAATTTGTTTAATAAATTTTCTGTTTCTAGTTCTAATTTCTGTGTATCACATGCCATAATATTTACCTTTATTAGTTTTCATCAATATTTAATTACATTCCAAATAATGCACCACCAATTAATGATGGAACTGTAATCCAAACTGGTGGAATAGGTATAACTATTGGTTGCTTTTTTAAATCAAACTCAATTTTTTTTCTTTTTTGCTGATTACGTATTTTTCTAGCTTTTTGTTCTTTTTTAATTTTTTGTTTTAGCTCTTTAGAGGTACAAGGATCTTTATACATTTTCTCCAATTCATCATCAGAATAATTGCGAAATTCATCACTTTTATGATTTTGATTTCCCCCTTTTCCCATCAACCCCTCAGGATCAACTAAATTAACAGGATCCTGTAAAACATACCCATAAAGATTACTATCCCCACCAGAAAAGTCTATAGGGTCTTTAGTAGTCCATTTACCAGTATATGGATCGTACTCTCTGTAACCGAAGTGTACTAATTGTGTGTCTTGGTCTTGTAATCCACCTGCAAATCCAAATGGTATTTGAAAGTTTGGATTTGTATCGTTTTGTATATTACCATAAGTGTCGTATGTTATCTCTTTTACTATGTTGTGGTTTGTGTCACTTATTGCTTTTAGTGTTCCT
>JBNKRV010000228.1:0-5254 GCA_050296935.1 Marinilabiliaceae bacterium
CATTAAAAATCTTCAATTAAAAGAAAAAAATGTAGTTTTGTCGGAGAAGTAAAAGACGTTCATTAAAAGATTGATTTGTAAGGAGTCTAACAAAGTTGAAAGGCTTGATTTTGTTGGAGTAGTTGGTGAAGTTGCCCAATCCGACGGGGGTAGTATATATAATCCCGCAGCAAATGGAATGACAGTCTATAGTGCAGATGAAATGTTTGAAGATGCTCAGGAAATGAAGAGAAACAACCCTCTATCGCCTAGTAATTTTGATACTTTTGAAGCATATCAAAGAGCATTAAACAACACTCCTGAAATGAAAAAAATGCGAGTGCAACACGCATTAAATTATTTAGAGATGGAAGTTGATATAGCCAGAAAAGAAAGAAATCTGATGGCTTTGAACAAAACTATAGATGTTACAGGGGTCTTAATTTATGGAGGTGTTGAATTTGCGATAGACAGGTTTACTGGACTTCTGTTCTTTTTACCAGTTGGTCCACCTATGTATAATGAATATCAAGGGCCATTGCGCCCGCATGAAGTACATTAGATATGATGATTATCTTAAAACCGAAAGGAATCTCTCAGGACATAAATGAGGCGTTTGAAGATATCCAAAGAACATTGAAAATAAAAGGTTATGAATTGTATCCAATGACGTTAAGTCATGTTTATTTTTCGAAAATTATTTCAGGAGTTGGTTCATTTGGATGGGATTATTTCCTTAAGAAAGTGTCTTTTTTAAATAAGGGAGATATTAAGATTAAAAAAGAAAGTGCGCATATGCTAATATATGCGCACTTTTCTGTAGGTAAGGGCTTATTGTTTTATAGTACTGTATTGACATTGGTGTCAGTGTTATTTTGGTCTACGTTAAATTTACCATTACTAAAAGTGTCATTTCTTCTAATTGTGGCATTAATTGCTTTATTAATAAGCTGTTATTTAATGGTGAGGTGTTTTTTGAAATCGCTTATTAGAGAAAGTAAGTAAATATATTTTACCAATTGTAAGTTCTTATCAATATTCCAATTAATGCAGGAAGGTTGATTAAGAAGTGAAATGTAATTGCATATAAAATACCTAGTTTAATACGAATGTAG
Organism: Marinilabiliaceae bacterium; assembly: GCA_050296935.1. Taxonomy (GTDB): domain Bacteria; phylum Bacteroidota; class Bacteroidia; order Bacteroidales; family Marinilabiliaceae; genus Saccharicrinis. The sequence continues at coordinate 1,095 of JBNKRV010000228.1, forward strand.
CCTAATGAGGTGCTCAATATGATAAAAGGTATCATTAGTATAGGTAGAAATAGGTAATGTTCACTATTTAGAGTTAATGTTTGAATGTGTGCAATGGCAAAAAGCAATGTTATGGAATAAAAAAATATTGGGTAGTTCTTAATCCACGTTTCCTCTAAGTCAAATATGATTTTATTAAGTATTATAAAAAATGGAAGTGCAAAAATGATAGGGTAGGCATATGTCATAATGCTATAGCCAAATGTTGAGTTTAAGGCTAGAAGATAGCTGTTGAGTATTTGAGTTATAAAATATCCAATAATTAAGGATAGAGAAATTGCAATAAACTTTTTATTATAGCTGGTTAATAATAGTCGGAACGCTAATTCTTCAAAAATAGGTCCGCATATCATTGCTGTCAAAATATAAACATAGGTATTGTCTTTGCTGGTAAGGTCAGGTAGTTTTGAGATTTCTTGAGAATATTCCCCAAATGCACCTAGGAGTATAAAAAGTTCAATGAATATTCCAGATAAAAATATTAATACTAAAGTAATTAGATATAATTTAATAAACTCTTTAACCTTCTGAGGAACACTTTGGTCGCATGAATTATAGTTGGGGTGCTTTAAAAAGTAAATGTAACTTTTAACTGTGGTTTGTCTCATTAATTGTTGTGAATTTAAGCCTGTGTATCCGTGAAATAATCATTGAGGAAATAAAATACAAAAGTTACAATTATAGAGTTGTGGCTCTTTGCATTGTATCGTAAAATTACATACTGTTTATAGAGCAGCAATATTTTTAAGTTTTACAGATTTAATCATGGCATCAAGGGTATAAAGGATATGCCCTTGATCGCTGTCGGAAAAGCTTGAAATCTCGTTCAGCCTGTTCAGTATGGCAGGGTCTTTCAACAAGTTGCGGTCTTGTGTCTCGCCAAGCAAGAAACCTACCGTGGTATCCAACACCGATGCAATTTTCTTTACAACATCAATAGTCGGCTTTGCTTCTTCCCTTTCGTATCTTCCAATAATGGAATGATGCACGCCCACTTCTTTGGCAAGCTTGGACTGTGAATAACCTTTGTTTTCCCTGCAATCCTTTAATTTTTTACCGAAAGTATCCATTGCTTTATACATTATATGCTACCAAAGCAGCTGTAAATATCTGTTTTTACAAATATACTGCACTTTTAGTGAATAAAGAAATCGTAAAATAGTTGTTGATTATTTATGCCAATCAAGGGTTGAAAACAAATGAAAAAGAGTGACATAAAAACCTGACAATCAGCACTTTAAAATTGCTTAAATTCTTAAATATCAGCATCTTAGAGTTATTTTCGAAGCGACTTTAAGATATGATTCTCAAGGATAAGGATCACAATTTAATAAGAATATACGATTTAGTCTGTGACTATTTTCAAGAATTGCAATATTACTGTGAACGTATCAGTAATAACAACAACCCGAAGTTTATCGACCAAGAGGTAATAATAGTATACCTTTACGGAATACAATACCAGGGGTACTCAAAAATAAAGCATATCCATAGGTTTGCCGTAGATTACCTGTTGGATTATTTTCCAAAGCTTGGTTCCTATCAGGCGTTCAACAATCGGCTAAATCGTTTGAATGGGGCATTTACAACGTTGTCGGAGTTGTTGGTTAGAGATTTTAGGCCGTCCGATTGTATTATCGACCAAAACCTGCTCGATTCCATGCCTATCATTACATGTTCGGGTAAGCGTAATGGAAAGGTAGCAAAGGAAATAACTGATAAAGGATATTGTTCCACAAAAGGGATGTACTATTATGGTATGAAGTTGCACATGTTAGAGGTCAGAAGGAAAGGGTCTTTACCATTCCCGGAACAAATACTCTATACCTCTGCATCGGTAAATGATATTAATGTTTATAAAGAAGCCTGGTCTGAGTTATATGACCGCACTTTCTTTGGTGACAAAATTTATATGAATCACGAATTTAATGAACAAATGAAAATAAGTTTTAATTCAGAAATGCTCACGCCTGTAAAGGCAGTAAAAGGTATGTCGGATATAACCAAACAAAGAATTAAAGCAGCGGATGATTTGTTTTCAACAGCTGTTTCCAGGGTTAGGCGGCCTATTGAAGCTATGTTCTCTTGGCTTATTGAAAAAACAGATATCCAACGAGCCAGCAAGGTCAGGTCTACCAAAGGACTTATTGTACATGCTTTTGGTAAACTATCGGCTGCATTTCTAAATTATGCTTTTTAACCCTTGATTCGAATAAGTAATATTGGAGTATCAAATGCTCCAAGTATTCATAAACACTAACAAAAAGAAATAATTATATGCGATTTAATGCAATAATCTTAGTATTCCTATGTACTCTGACATCTTGCAATTTGGCTCCTGGGAGCTATCCCAATGCTGAATTATATGAGATTAATAGTAGTGAGATAGGTTTAATCAGAGCGGTTGAAAATTTTAAAGTAGAACATCCTGAATATTCAGTTCCAGCTCAAGTTAAGTTGAAAGATGGACGCAGAAATGCTAGTGACCACTGGTATCATGTATACTTCTATTATGAAAAGGAGAATGAGATAGTAAAAACTTGGATTAGAAAGTCAAATAAAAATATGACAACTTTTGCTTTTGTAGCTATTAATGAGGGATTAACCTTAGGTAATTGGAAGGATATAAATAAAAGTTATTCAAGTAAAGACAATAAGCTTCAAAAAGAAAAATTTGAACGTTTGATTTTAGAAAAAATAAAGAAACAATTATAGTGATAGTAACAAAAAATCCCGGTCAACGCCGGGATTTAAATGGTGATGGACCACTAGGGTTATGGGAAGCAAACTCATGGTATAGGAATGGAAATGGAGCTTCCATTACAATTGATGCTTCGAATATTACTATAACAAATGTTAAACCAAGCGAACTGTCTAGAACTAGATATACTCCTGTAAATTTCTTTTTTAGGGATCCATATACATTTGGGTTAGTTTATGGAACATTAGATTTAAAACTGGTAGGAAATAATCAAGTTCATATTATGAATAATGAATATGATTTTGAGACAGGAGCAGATGATGGACACCCTTGGTTTGAATCTTGGGGAGGTTTTGGACGAAACTTAGGTACTGTTGCAGGCAATACAGTAGCTGGTCAACGGTCAAATCGAATAAAGTTGCCAGTTGTTGTAGTTCTTTAATTGATGGTTCGCGGTTGCCGTTTTCCAGTGTAATTAGAAAATTTGCATCATCAATTTTTCGCAATTTAAAATCACCACTTGCGAAAATAAAAAATAGCCTTTAATATTTAGGTTGCGAAATCTAAATAAAGTAAAGGCTATGGATAAAAACAAAAAAGTTTTTATGCGATACAAAGTTAAAGAACTACATGGACTGGGACTTAATAAAAGTCAAATCAAATTAGAGTTAGGAATTGACAGAGGCACGATAAGAAAGTATCTTATAATGAGTGAAGAACAGTTTTTGGAATGGATTAGTACTCCACGACACCTACCCAAGAAGCTTAATTCGTATTATAATTACATAAAAGATTTATTAAATTCTGTTCCTTATTTATCATCAGCACAGGTAGAAGATCGATTGAAAGAATCATTTTCAGATTTACCAGACGTTAGCAGTAAAACGGTATATCCTTTTGTTCAAAGGATAAGGAAGGAACAAAATATACCTAAGTACAAAGAAAGACTTCCACGCCAGTATGAAAAGCTGCCAGAAACTGAATATGGAGAAAAAGCTCAAGTTGATTTCGGTTCGTACCGAATGCTTAGCATTGGCAGCGGAAGGATAAAAATATACTTTCTTGCCATGGTGCTTTCCCGATCATGGCAGAAATTTGTCTATTGCCAGCGAATGCCGTTTACTACAGAAGCAACAAAACTATAACTCAGGAGGTAATAGTTACCAACTAAATAAATAAATATCTTTACAACGGAAAAGAACTTCAGGCTAACGAGTTTGAAGGAGCCAGCTTGGATTGGTACGACTATGGTTTCCGAATGTATGATGCAAGTATAGGAAGGTGGCATGTAAAAGACCCATTAGGTGAGTCAATGAGTAATGTGAGTCCTTACTCCTATTGCTTTAATAACCCATTAAGTTTTGTAGATGAATATGGTTTATACCCAAGATATGACTGGGATATGAGTCAGTATTATGAT
>JBNKRV010000229.1:0-11069 GCA_050296935.1 Marinilabiliaceae bacterium
GGTTTATTTATGAAAATTATAAAACTTTTGATGACAATGCTGCCCTGTCACTAGTAAAAGAATGGTCTAAAGCAACCGTTGACGCTTTGCCCGGTGTCCATTATATTTACGATACTTATGCCCACATATTATTCGACCTGGGCGAAGTGGAAGAAGCGATTAAATATCAGGAAATTGCCTTAAATCTTACGACAGAAAATGGAGGAGAAGGTGAAGATTTCTACCTAAAAGAACTTGAAAGGTATAAAGCAGCATTGAAGGAATAATATTCTAAGATTACCCACCCGCACCTTGCTGTTTAGCTGCGCTGAACTCGTCCAACATCCTCAATTGTGACCGCGAGGGACAAATGATAAAAAATTTATTCGCTTGAAGCTCTTGGACCTTAAGCGAATAAATTTGAATTTGCAAGGTGTGCAAGCTCTCAGAAGTGAGTAATTTTATTTAATCTTTAACCTTATTCCTCCGTAAAACATCCTGCCAAAAACGGGTCCCCAGATTAGGGAACTGTCGAAATATTGGCCAAATGGATCATCATTGGCCAGTATTGGATTTTTCTGCTTATAATCCGTTAGGTTTTCAGCACCCAGGTAGATTTCGAACTTCTCGTTCCACTCTTTGCTCATTTGTGCATTCATCAGAAAAAATGCCGGCGATTCTTCATCTAATCGGTACTCAACAGGGTTACTTGCCGTTGAAGGGATGCGTTTTGGTCCATGCCATTGAAGGGTATAATCAAACTTCCAATGGTTATGCGTATTGTAGGCAAAATTGGCAAAAGCCCTGTTTGTTGAAACAAGAGGTTTGCTCAATTTACCAGACATATATTCTGTTTGAACATCATACCAGCGGTAGGCTAAACGTACATCCAATCTTTTAATAAGTTCATAATCTATTTGTGCCTGGAAGCTTGTTGAGTAAGATTCTCCTTCAAGATTATAAAACAATACACTTTGCGGATTATAGTCCAAATCCACTACTACCTGGTTCTGGAACCTTGTATGATATATGTCAAAGCTAACAGCACCCTGCCTGTAATCTAACCTGAATTTTTGTGTAAAGTTAGCCCCAAAATTCCAGGCTTTTTCTGCATCGAGCCCATAAGGGATTTCGGTATTGTTGCCCAATATTAAAACTGATCTGGAAGATGCCAGTACAGAGCTGTTTTCTGCCAGGATCGAAGCTGTACGTTGCCCCCTTCCTGCCGATATGCGGATAATGCTTGTTTCAGCAGGGGCATATCTGACATGAAGGCGTGGTGTAGCAAAAAAACCAAAATTACTATGTAGATCGCCTCTTATACCTGCTACAACATCAAGTTTTGGATTAGGTGAGTATGTATATTCAAAGAACACACCCGGTACAACTTCTTCACGGTTAAAACTTTTACTATCTAGATTCTCATTTATTTTGTCGTATTGAAGGCTAGTCCCGGTCCTGTATTTATTCCTGGTATTGGCAAAGGCCGACTGAAAAATAATATTGGCATAGCCAGTAATCTGATCGGCCTGGTATAATTTGTTTCCAAACAACGATTCCTGCTTATGTACCATACCTGAATATTGCATGCCCAGGCTTTGATACGGTTTTTTCTTTGAAACTTTTCCGACTTTCAAGAATGTTTCCAGCCTTTGTGTGCTCATTTCCATGCCCCAAAGGCCTTGCACTTCGTTGGGTTTGTATTCCATCTGTCCACCAACAGCATTGGTGTTGGTACCTTTAATCCCAAACTGCGATTCCCATCCATTGCTGCCATGGTATTTCCAACGATTAAGCAAAATAAATTGGTTTCCGACAGGTTTATCCATAAAACCATCATTATTGTTATCCATCGCAACTTGTTGGTTCCTTGCATGTAATAAAATTGCCGTGGACCATTTTTCATTTACTTTTTGTGCTAGGTTGAGGTTCCCCTCCAGACGGTTTTCAGTGTTCCCAAAAAGGTTAAGGTAAACGCGGTCTGCTGATTCAGGCTTTCTCAACTCTATGTTTATTTGCCCGGCTATACTTTCAAATCCATTTACTACAGATCCTGTACCTTTGTTAAGCTGTATACCTTCTATCCATGGACCTGGAATATATTCCATTCCATAAATGGCCGATAAACCACGAATGTCTGGCATATTCTCACGTGTAATCTGTGTATACGGGCCAGCAAGACCTAACATTTGAATCTGCTTAGTGCCAGTAATGGCATCAGTAAAAGAAACATCGACAGATGGATTTGTCTCAAAGCTTTCCGATAAGTTACAACAGGCGGCTTTTTCTAGTTCTCCTTCACCAACCGATTCAATCTTTACTGGATTAAGCATGGAAAACTCCATTGACTTTTTTCGGCTGACAACCTTGACTTCTTCTAAACCAATTGCTTGACCAAGAATAATATTCAGGATTTTTTCGGAGTTTACATAAACTGTATCAGAAGAATATCCAGCATAACTAAACACAAGCAAATCTGTACTTGAATTTGTTTCAATAGAAAACTCACCTTTTTCGTTGGTTACTGTGCCATTTGTTGTACCTGCCCAGTATACATTTACCCCAATTAAAGGGTTCAGGTGTTCATGTTCCTTTTCTACTACTTTTCCTGTTATAATATCCGTTGTATTCTGCGCCATAATACATACCGGAATAATGAAAAGCAGAGAAATTAGCTTTAATTTGTAGATCATTTCAAAAGCCTGTTAATGCTTATGTACTGAATCTTTATAGGCGCAGCATTTGGGAAGTTTTTCATAAGCTTCTATACTGGCTTCTTTCTCTGAGGTTGCATGGCCAGCTTCGGCGATGCTTTCATGAATTTTATCGAGGCTCACCTTTTCAGGTTTATAATCAACAGTAATGGTTTCTGTTGCTTTGTTCCATTCGCAGTGTTTCACTCCTTTGATGTATGCAGCATTCTCAATTCTGGCTTTACATTGGTTACAGACTCCGTGAACTTTAAATTCTGCTGTAAGTACTTTTGGTTTTTGTGCCTGGATTTCTTGTAAGCTAAACAAAGCTGCAAACAAGAATATTAAACTGTATATGGATTTCATGTTTTTATATTTTAAGGTAGTGGAATACTAAAACTATTGTTTGTGCAAGGAAAGCACGTTGCCTGACAAGAAAGCTTCATTTTCATGAATTTCAAAGTCTTGAAAGCAGTTCCGATTTACATCGGGACGAGTGTGTTTCAGACAAGTCTATTCAAAACTTAGCGAAGCGTTTGCACAATCCATAGCGAATAAAATGCAATTTTCTTGCTGACATGATAATTAACCGTAAAAGATAAAAGAGTTATTCAGTACATAAAGCTTTAATGGGGGAGGAGCAAAGATTAATTCATAGGTTTCATTTTTCTCTGGTGATAATTCAGAAAAGCTGAAATCGGATAACAGATAAGAAATAGGATTTTCTTCTATAGTTGGGTCTTGAATATTAAGACTTTCAGTATAAATATGATCAGAATCAAAATCTATTTTTATTAAAATATCTTTGCAACAAGCCTTATGGTCTGAATGCTCATGGCCACAACAATTTGGATTTTTATCAAAGATTTCAATGGATTCAAAATTTCCATGACAATAGTGAATACTTATAGCTTGTATAGCAGACAAGCTAATGTAAACAATTAGTATTGCTATTGAAAATATCTTCCTCATCTTTACAAAGATGAGGAAAAAAATGGAGAGTTGTACTGGCTACTCTGTTAAAGCTGAGTTAAATCTTAAACTAATTCTTGGGGATATGCCTGCTCATGTAAGAATTTACAGCATTGTTCCAAATGTTAAGGTTGTTATTGCGTTTTGTAATTAGGGTGTTATTGGTTGTGTTAAACTTATTTACACCTTTATTGTAGGCGTCAACAGCCTTGTTGTACCTGTCAATCTCCTCATTAGATACCTGCTTGCGATCTTTGGATTTAATCAAGGCCGACATTTCTTCATATTCTTTTGCGACCAAAAGAAAATCAGAAATCGCTGGGATTTTATTCTCGGCTTCATCAATATAGAATGTCAGCATTGTCTCTTGGAAATGAGTATGAAAGATACAGAATTAAGCTACTGATATAGATCTTCGAAACTTTTCCGATAATTCTGCATTATTTTATTATTTGATGAATGATTGATTTTTTTTCGTCATAAAAGGTCAAGTATTGCATTTCTTTTCTACTTTTGAGGCGAAATTAAAACACCTATTTCATGGATGATTCCCCGAGTCATAAATTATTAACGATTTAGGGGGTAACAAATTACCTCCTATTCTAAAGCATGGAGGTAATATGATAAATTATTACAAAAGCCTAGGTGGATATTATCAAATATCCCAGCCAGCAAACGGTTGCTGGATTAATGTTGTTAATCCTTCCGATCACGAAATTGAATCAATAACTGCTCAATTTTCTATTCCCGAAGATATTGTAAAAGATATTTTGGACGTCGAAGAAAGGCCCAGGATTGAATACGATGAGCATTGGACTTTGATAATTACACGAATACCAATTCAAGGCAATGGAAACCTTCCTTTCTTTACTGTTCCATTAGGGATTTTCATAACAACAGAACACACTATTTCAATCTGTTTACAAGAAAACGAGATACTTCCTTCAGTAGAACCCTCGTTATATCGTGGCCAAAAGGAAGCCGTAAAGGACGTTGTTAATTTTGTTCTAAATCTGTTTTACAAGTCTGGCACAATTTATATGCTGTATCTAAAGCAAATTTACCAGCAACTTCAGGCAACAGAAGCTCAGCTTGAGCAGGATGTGCGTAATGAACACCTAAAAAGTTTGTTAAAAATCGAAAAGTCATTGGTTTATTTTATTACAGCATTAAAAGGGAATGAAATTGTTCTGCTAAAATTCAAGAATACCCGCTTGATCCAGTTAAGCGAGAGCAATGAGGATCTGCTGGAGGATGCAACAATTGAAATCAAACAGGCGCTTGAGATGTCAGAAGTTTACTCGAACATCCAACACAGTATGAGAGATACTTTTTCATCGGTGATTTCAAATAACCTAAACCTGGTTATGAAGCAGCTAACAGGAATATCCATTATTTTGATGATACCTACTTTAGTGGCCAGCTTTTTTGGCATGAATGTGATTAATTATCTTGAGAAATCGCAATATGCTATACTATATATTATTTTTGGTTCGGCGGTTTTTTCTTATTTGGGATATTTGATCTTCAGACGAAAAGAGTGGTTTTAAAAATTAGTAGTTCAATATATGTTTATTAATTTTGCAGACTGAAATGTTCTTATCAAATAAAGATATCAAGTTCTACCAGATATTGGTATTGGTGTTTCTGATACCAATTTTATCTGGACTGTTACAAGGCAACGCCAATCGTGACATTGATAATAACAATGCCTATATTTTATTGGTTCAGGATGACGCTTCAGAATGCAATATTGAGAACTTCTCCTTAGATTTCGGCAAAGTTCTAATCGATATTAATTTTTTTTCCAATAAGCCACTTTTTGCTCAAAATTTTAAAAAGAATCATCATTCTGATGGTGTTCTTCATGGATTGTTTAACCTTCTATTTTCCAATCCGTTCATCTTCGATCTTCCTCCACCTTTAGATAATCAGAACATCTCTACTTTTATCTAACCGCTTGTGTTTTAATTTCATTTTGTTTCATCCTATCCAGGATGATTTAGTTCTATTGACCTGAGTTCGATATAAAATTAGCGAGCTATGGTGATAAAATTTAGAGCCGTAAATCGATTATTTAATGAAAAGCTATGAATTTCACTTACTAAATACCGATTTTCTGCGTCATATTTGCTTACCATAGCCCGCTATGCTTTCGCAAACATTCCTTGAAACTCAATATTTATAAGCGATTTGAGCCATTAATTTTATATCGAACTCAGGTTGTTACTCTTGCTCTCAAAAATGAAGCTTTCTTATCTGCCTCCTGAGTTTTTGTGCAAGTACTAATTACTCTAATGATCTCAACCACGAAATGAAAAAATAAGAAATGATTTTAACCTGAATAACTGACAGGATATACGAATACCCAGATTTCCTGATAATATCTTGTATAAAAGCCACATAATGAGAATTATAAATCATAGCAATTTCTCTATGAGGAGACGTTAAATAATAGTAACGATAAAAAGTTTATACAAGGTGTAAATTATTGCGAAAAATGAGAGCATGGCTAAAGCCAGTTTAGCTTTGCCGGGTAAAAGCAATAATTATGAAATAATTGAATTGAGCATAGCCTTAGTTACGACGTTATCTTGTTATTATTGTATAAATTGATTAGTATAAAATGATTATGCGAATATTGGTATTACATCAACTGAGATGGTGATTTACCGTAATTTTTACGAAATACAGTACTAAAATATCCGACACTGGAAAAACCACACATTTCACTTATTTCTGTAATAGAATATTTTTTTGATTGTAATAACTCTAATGAATAATCTAACCTGATAGATTTAATAAAATCAGTTGGAGACACATCTGTCAATGATTTTATCTTTTTATAAAGCAAGGAGGAACTAACATTCATTTTTGAAGCAAATTCATCTTTAGAAAAAGATGAATTGGCCATATTTTCCCGAACTACTTCTACCATTCGTTTAATAAACTGGTCATTTAAATGATTTTCAGAAATGATTTCTTCATCTGACTCTGTATATTTAATTACTTTTAAAGCTCTGTTTCTAATAATAACCCGATTTTGAATAATACTTTTAATACGTTGTTGTAGGATTGTAACGTCGAATGGTTTAATTAAATAATCGTCGGCTCCTAATCCTAATCCTTTTAATTCTTCAGTTTTTTCTGACAATGAAGTCAATAAAATTATAGGGATATGTGATGTTTCATAGGTTCCTTTTAACTTACTACATAACTCAAAACCGTCCATCTCAGGCATCATTATATCGGAAACTACTAAATCAGGTAATTCCTTTTGAATAATCTCCCAGGCTTTCACTCCGTTTTCTGAAATTAAAACCTGAAATTGAGATTCTAAAGCTGATTTCAAAAATTCTCGCAGATAATCATTATCCTCAACAACAAGAACTTTCATTTTGGATGATTCTGATGATTGAATGTTATCAGGTTTGTGTATGCTAAATGATTTCTCTTCATTCTCCAATGTACCCATTGGTACACTGGACACAACCTGATTCCCGCTCAATTCCTTACTCTTTATTACTGGAATAACAACTTGAAATACAGAACCTTTATTCTCCTGACTTACACAACTAATTTTTCCTTTGTGTAACTGTACATAGTTTTTTACTAACAATAAACCAATACCAGAGCCTACAACCTTAGAATTAACAGCGTTTTCACCTCTGTAATACTCATTGAATAGTGATTTCTGAGCTTTTTTACTGATACCAATTCCCTGATCTTCCACTTCCAGTATCCATTTATTCCCCGTACATTGTAATTTAATAAACAGATTAACATCCGGACATGAATATTTAATACCATTGGAAATTAAATTATCCACTATTTTTTCAATCATCAGCTCATCAAAAGCACATGAAAAAGATTCAACATTTGTTTCAAAGTTTAAAACGATATTATTACTTTTTGCATATGATTCAAACATCATAATCCGATCCTGAATTACCTTCACAACATCGTGCATTGCCAGATTAATTGTTTCCTTGCCTACATCTACTTTCTGAAAATCCATTAATTGAGTTACCACTTTCAGTAAGCGCCTTGTTTGATCCGTAGCCAGAAATAAATAATGTAAGGCCTTATCTGATAAGCCAGGCTCTTTATTTAATTCCTCAATAGGACCGTTTATCAATGTTAATGATGTTCTGATATCATGCGCAGTATTAGCAAAAAATCTTATTTTTTCTTGTGAGTGTTCTTCTTTTAATCGATAGATATAATATTTAAATAATGAAATACCTATACCTCCAACAACAATGAGGATTAAAATATTAAACCACCAACTTTTCCAATAGGGAGGAATAATACCTACTTCAAGCACTCTTTCATCTATTAATTTCGATAAAGTATCATCATACATTCTAATTCTAAGCTTAAAATCGCCAATGGGTATTTTTGAATACGAAATTATTCTGTTATTTCTCGGAATACTCCATTCTTGATCAACACCTTCGAGCTTCCAGGAAAATTTCGAACCCGACGAACTAATGCCAATGGGTAATAGCTCTAAACTTATTGTATTTTGTGAGTATTTTAATGAAATATTACTGACACTATCAACAGGCTTATCCAATTGTCCTTTTGAGATGTCTCTTATTGATCTTCCTGATATAGATAAATCCTGAATAAAGATTTTACCTTCAAATTCCTGAGTTTTTATATCATCAGCATTAAATACAATAACACCTTTATTTGTTCCCCATATTAAATTCCCGTTCGAAAGTTTTAATTGACTGTTCTGATTAAATGATACGTTAGTAATTTCCGGAATGGTATTATAGGTTACAATTGAATTATCATTTTCATCTAACTTACAAATTCCACTCTCTGTTCCTATCCAGAAATACCCGTTATAATATTCAATACTATTCACAAAATTTGATGGTAATCCTGAATCGACGGTAATTTGCTCTATATCTTTGTCTATAAGATCATATTTAATCACCCCTTCTCCACTAGTACACAGCCATACCACATTTCCTTTTATAATAATATCATATACAAGAAAACCTTCTACCAGTGTTTCGGTATCACCTGTACTTTTATTAAATGTTAACAATCCATAAGTAGTACCAATTAATAACTTATCCGGACTATAATCGATCATAACATTAACCGTAATCCCTTCAAAAGATACAAATGTATCTTCCTTTGCTTTATAACATACTAAATCGCCCCTTACTCCACCATTCCATATATTTCCTTCCTGATCTTTTATTATATCAAACACAAAATTACTTGCAAAATTTCCATCGGAATCCTCTACTGAGAAATGATTCAATTCCCTGCCTGTTTTCTGGTCAATTAAATAAACTCCGGAAGAATATGTTCCTGCCCAGATTCTACCCTGATTATCTTCGCATAAAGAAAGGTAAACCTGGGCTTGTTCTTTTTTATTATGAAATATGGTCTTCCATTTATTTGACGATCTATTCCAAACACTGATTCCATTATTAGTTGCAAACCAGATCTGATTGTCTTTATCTTCTAAAACACAATTAACATCATTATTTACTAAGGAATTATTATTGTTTGAAATATGCTGCAACACCTGTACCTTTGAATTTGTCTGATCAAAATATGACACTCCTCCACTATAAGTACATACCCATACACGATTGTTTTTATCTACAAATACATCATATACACCATTTCCCCGCAATGATTTTGGATTGTCTGCATCCTCTTTAAATACGTTTAAAACTTCATTACTTACATAATCAATTTCCCATAAACCCTGTCCATCAATACAAACTAATAATGTAGCACCTTTATTTAATTCAATATCCAGAATGGGTTGTTTGGGTATCTCATCAAACAATAAAAGGGTAAAAAAACCATTATCTTCACTCAATGAAAATAATCCATCTTCAAAAGTACCAATCCAAAGCGTATTTTTTACCTCATCATAATACATAGAGGAAACATAGTAATTCACATTAGAATTAAAGGTGAAATATTCCGAAGAAGAATTATTATTTATATTATATATTCTTATCTGCCCGCTAGTTGCATAGAAAAAATGAGTACTATCATACCATTCAATAAATTGAATATCCTCACCATTTCCCAGAACCTTTAATCCTGTATCTGTATTATAATGAAACAAACCAATTGATGTAGCCAGCCAAATATCCCCAATATTATCAACAAGTACTTCGTTAACCAAAATATATGCATTCCTTAATACAGAGGAAAGACTAACTATTAACTCAAAATCATCCATTATTGGATTATACTTAAATACCTGACCATTATTCGTATATGCATATAACCCACATGATTCATAAACCAGACTTAAGGAAATAATATCAACGGTTTCGTATGGTAATTGATAGGTTTTTACATCTTCCTGAGTAAATCTGACAACTCCCATCTTTGATGAAATCCAGATAAAGTCATTATTATCGCGACATACTTTATTCGTTTGTCGGATAGACAGTCCATATTCTTCATTTATATTATAAAACTGAACGTTATTAGCTCCGGACAAATACACCGATTCTAACAGTAATATTAAAATCAAAAAATGAGTACGTAAAATTATATTCAATTTCATAAAATCAGATTCTCGTTGATTCAATAACCTATGATCAAATTACAAATTCCTTTAAAATAAGAAAATGTTATCAAATTTATAAAGCCTTTTAACACTACAAAGCATTACTTAATAACATAAATACCTTGAGTTCGATTAAGATTTTCAGCATTTACCTAGAAAATCAAAATAGAAACAATATTAAAATAATATCCAATACTATGTTTTCAATTTAAGATATATATCTTCTAAATTCAAATATCTATTAAGAAGTATACCATCCCATTTTGACACAAAACGATTTTTTAAGCACATTTTTTAAATACCCTCATGTCTTTTTCAAAATACATGCGTATTTAAATTTTTCTTTTCAAGACTTTTATTAGTTATCTGTATCCGACTCCTCAGCGAATGTATTTATTATCTAATAGATAAATATAAACATGATAGTGTATTATTTTTGGCTTGGAAGCTTATAGCATTCAATAACTCCCAATTCCCTTTCCTGATAGGTTCCTTCACGGTATAGTCATTTAAATCATGCATCTATCGCTATTTTATATATCTGGATAATACTTAAAACCTACCTTATACATAAACATATCATAGTGCTGATAATATTCCAGTTGTTATTTTATTTGTTCTCCTAAAAGGAAAAAGCTTGCTTCTAGGGAGACTGAGTTTGACATAAAATTTTGGATTTATCGCATATAATCATGGATTATATAGGTATTGGATAGAACTAATAACCTGAGTTCGATATAAAATTAATGGCTCAAATCGCTTATAAATATTGAGTTTTAAGGAATGTTTGCGAAAGCATAGCGGGCTATGGTAAGCAAATATGACGCAGAAAATCGGTATTTATAAGTGACATTCAT
>JBNKRV010000230.1:0-7216 GCA_050296935.1 Marinilabiliaceae bacterium
GGTGATTTATTTGACGATGATTATCAACTATCAAAATTGATTGGCCGAAAAACAACCTCTTTGTCTGCATCTGTTAAAGAAGCATTAAAATAACAATTCAATATTTTGTTTTCCCCAAATTCTGTTTGCTTCGGCTGTTTCGTAGCTGGAGTAAACAGAATTGTTATACAACCTGCCTAAGCACATGACAAAACCATATGAAGTTGAATATCAATACATTAAAACATGTGATTATTTATCTTAAATCCTGACATACAGTATTTATAATTATTGCTCACATCTTTTTTAATGTACATGAATACCAAAGCAGGCAATAAATATACTTTACTAACTTTATATCGCAAGCGATATATGTGAATATTTGTTCACAAACAGATAAACCCAATGTAAATCAGCAATTTATTTCAGTAATAGAACCGATTAATAAGAAACTCCACATGAACTGTTTTATTCCATATACAAACCATCAGATGCATACCGAATGGCTCCTAAATCCCAAAAATATCATTCCAAATAAGTATTATATAAATCTATTTCTTTTCAACTCTTTTTTATGAAAGAAATAGGGCACAAAAATAGTCACAATCTTGATTACGCGGTCCTTAAATACAAACAACTTCAGGTCATTCGACTTTATGTCTTTATCGTTCAAGTAGACTACCAACCAAAAACAAAGTTCGACGCATCGACAATAATATTTAGTATTTCAATAAAAATAATACCAGTAAAATCCCATCAAAACAACCAATCAGGAATAATACAATCAGCCACTTTAAAATAACAGGAAGAAAAAGTGAGGTAGAAGGTATTAACGATTCATTTTCGAAACATAGAAATTAATAAACACAACATAAATAAAACAGAAATGAAGAAAGTAATCTTTTCACTATTATGCTTTACTCTATTTGAAATATCAGCATATAAGAGCAGTTTTACGTAGATATGGAATTTCGATTTCGTACAGAATACAAGGATGGCTTTCAAATACGAAAAGTGATATTTAGGAAAAGCCCTTTGTATTGTGCAACTGAAAAATATAATAACCTGAGTTCGATTAAAATTAGCGAGCTCAGGTTAATAAGAACAATCAATTATGGCAATGCGATAATTGATTCAAAAAAATAAAAACTTTTTAAACAATTTGAAATGAAACTAAAATTAGCTCAAAAATTATTTTTAACAACCCTCATATTGTTAGCATTGACACTTATAGTTCAAATAGTTACAACATCAATAAAAACGGGAAATATTATTAAGTCGAATTTGATTGAGGAACTATCTGCAATTTCAAAGGAGCGTGGCAAACAAGTAGATAAAAAAATAGAAGATTTGCATAGATTATCACAAAGTATTGCAGATAATGAATTTGTATACGACTTCTTTATATCTGCGAAGAAGGGTAATATTGATAATAATCAAAAAGCAAAAATAACAGACCATTTGACAAAACTGGTTCAATTATACAACCCGATGTTTGAAAATATTTTTTACACTTTTGACGGAAAAGCATTTATTGATGGAATAAACGGTAATTCTGTTGGATACGATTTCGATTTACAAGAAGCGCAGGACATAGAGTGGTATCTTACAACCATGGCAACTAAAAAACCTTATGTTGGAAAAATAATGCAATCACCAATCTCCGGTTATCCTATTATAGTTTCATCATTTCCTATAATTGATAAAAATGACGAAATTTTATCAGTTTTTTCTTTACCAATCAATCTTAACGGTTTTTCATCCGACATTGTGAAATCATCAGATAACGATGCCTTTAAAACTATTGTGATAAACAATGATGGAGATATAATTGCAGCAGAAGACACTTCAAAAATTTACAATTTCAATCTTAAAGAAGCAAATAATTCACTCAATGAATTATATCAAAAAATAACAAAAAATAACACAGGTGTTGAATACTTTCAACTTGATAGTGTTGAAAGTATTGGAGTTTTTCAAAAAATAAATAACAATCTCATTACAATAACTTACACGCCAAAATCAACATATTTAGACGCTATAAAAGCAAGTATTTATAATTTGTTGTTTTACTCCATAGTATTTTTATTTATAAGCATGGTTATTGCATATTTTTTAGCAAGACGAATTACCAATCCTATATTAAAAGTAATAAACTTAGTCAATCGAATGTCAAATGGAGATTTAACAGGAAAATCAAATTATAAATCAACCGATGAAATTGGAGAGTTATCTATTGCCTATAATAATATGATCAGAAATGTTCGGAATATTGTTGAAACAATCATTATAAATTCAGAACAAATTGCCGGAGCAAGTAACCAATTAAAAGGAACTTCTGAACAAATGGCAGAAGGTGCCTCCGAACAAGCGTCCTCTGTTGAAGAGGTTTCTTCTACAATGGAGGAAATTTCATTAAATATTTCACAAAATTCTGAAAATTCATTAATAACAGAAAGCATTTCAAATAAAGCAGTAAAAGGAGTTGAAAGATTGGTACAAGCATCAAAAGATAGTTTAGAATCCATTCATAATATTTCGCAAAAAATTACGGTTATTAACGACATCGCTTTTCAAACAAATATTTTGGCATTAAATGCTGCTGTTGAAGCCGCCAGAAGCGGAGAACATGGTAGAGGATTTGCAGTTGTTGCGAGTGAAGTTAGAAATCTGGCAGAAAGATGTAAACTGGCTGCAGATGAGATTATTAAATTAAGTCAAAACAGTGTTAAATTAACAGAAATTTCAAGTGCCCAACTGGATGAGTTATTACCGGATATTATTAAGACATCTCAGTTAATTCAGGAAATATCTTCTTCAAGTGAAGAACAAAAAAACGGAGCAGATCAGGTAAACGACGCCATGCAACAACTCAATATGATTACCCAGCAAAATGCATCTTCTTCTGAGGAATTAGCTGCATCTTCTGTTGAGCTTGCTAATCAATCAGAAGTATTAAAGGATGTAATTACCTTCTTTAAACTCAGTAATCATCATGATAATAACAAAACAGAGAAATCAGTAATCTCTGAACCAATTCCAAAAAGAAAAGATGAAATAAAAAATAACGGAATTACACTTGATGTATCCATTGAAAAGGATATGAATCTGGGCGAGTTTGAGAAATTTTAATTTTAGAATCTATAAATCAGAATATAGATAAAAATGTAATCGGGACTTTATCTGTTCTTACAAACTATGGAGCTATTGTGAAGATTCTTTTTGCAATAGCTCATTTTTTTTACTAAACATTAAAAGTCCATTTCATGTAAAGGATTGCTACATTTTGGGACAAAAAAAAAGAGACTCAAAATAAATTGAATCTCTTTTCTGCTCCCCCTCTAGGACTTGAACCTAGGACCCCCTGATTAACAGTCAGGTGCTCTAACCAGCTGAGCTAAGGAGGAGTATTTACACTTGTAAGTTTCTGTCGTTTCAGTAACTGTTTTTCTCAAATGCGCAGCAAAAGTAAGAGGATTATTGAAAATATGCAATATCTTTGTAAAAAAAATAATAAATTTTTTCACATAAAATATTAACGAATTGATTATGAGCAAAGTACTAGGAATGGGGAATGCGCTTGTTGACATACTAACAAGGATGGATAGCGATGAATTACTAGAAAAACTGAAGTTTCCCAAAGGAAGTATGCAGTTGGTTGATGCCGAAACTTCTGCTCAAGTGCTAAGTCAGATCGCACATCTAAAGACGGAACAAGCATCCGGAGGCTCTGCTGCTAACACCATTCATGGCTTATCATGCTTAGGTGTATCAACAGGATTTTTAGGTAAAGTGGGTAACGATGACCTGGGTGAATTCTTTAAAAAAGATATGAGTGCCAATAACATTGAACCCAAATTACTCACCAGTAACAACGCTTCGGGAAAAGCGATTGCTTTAATCAGCCCCGATTCAGAACGTACCTTTGCTACTTTTTTAGGAGCTGCTGTTGAACTGTGCGCTGAAGATATCATTGAAGAGCTGTTTCAAGGCTATACTCACTTCCATATCGAAGGTTATCTGGTATATAACCAACCTCTTATTGAAAAGGCCTTAAAATGCGCTAAAAATGCAAATCTGATCATATCTCTTGACCTGGCTAGTTTCAATGTGGTAGAAGACAACCATGCCTTTTTAAAGGAAATGGTAGCTGAGTATGTGGATATCCTGTTCGCCAACGAAGAGGAAGCTAAAGCTTTTACAAAAAAGGAACACAAAGAAGCATTAGAAGAAATGGCAAAAGACTGTAATATTGCAGTTTTAAAGCTAGGAAAAGATGGCTCATTAATTAAGCATTTTGAAACAGTATTTGAAGTAGGTGTTATCCCCGCAAATAGTATTGATACTACAGGAGCAGGCGATTTGTATGCAGCAGGGTTCCTATATGGGTTACTAAATTTTATGTCGGTTGATAAATGTGGCGAGATTGGAGCTTTACTTTCAGGAAATGTTATTGAAGTAGTTGGGCCAAAAATGGACGAAAACAGATGGAAAAAGATACTTAATGAGCTAGAAAAACTTAAGAACTAAAATATATTTTACAATTGGCAATTAGCTTTTAGTCATAAAAAAAGTATCAGGATAGAAATGATTACAAATAATCAAATCCTGATACTTTTTTTATTTCCAATACGTCTACGAAGTTAATAATCACTTACAAAGATGTTTAATCGTATTATTACTTTCTAAAAGGTCTAATCAAAACCCTTAACGACTGGTCTCTGGAAAAATACCCTTGTGCCCAATTAATGAAAATAAACAAGCGGTTTTTTACACCAACAATAGCCATTAAGTGAACAATTAACCACATAAACCAGGCAATAACTCCCGAAAATTTCAAACCAGGTAAATCTACAACAGCCATATTCCTCCCTATAGTTGCCATTGAGCCCTTATCTTTATATTCAAAATGTTCATTTTTTGATTTGATTATGTTTTCTGATAGCAATTTAGCTTGTTGTATAGCCACCTGGGCTACCTGAGGATGTCCATTGGGGAATTTTTCTGTCTCCATATATGCAATATCCCCAACAGCATAAATATCCTTTAAGCCCTTAATTCTGTTATTTCTGTCTACAACAATACGATTTCCTCTGGTGTAAAAATCATCTGAAATTCCTTTTATTTTCCTACCCCCTACTCCTGCAGTCCATACCAGATTCTGCACTTTAAAAACTGTTCCATCTTCCAGAGACATATTATCTCCATCATAATCCTTTATTATCGTATTCAGATGAACCTCAACACCCAGTTTTTCAAGAAATTTCAGCGCATCAGCACTGGCCTTTTCACTCATTACCTGAAGCAACCTATGTGATCCTTCATACAACCTGATTTTCATCCTGCTAAAATCTAGTTCCGGATAATCTTTTGGTAATACAAAATTTTTCAATTCTGCTATTGCTCCGGAAAGCTCCACTCCTGTTGGTCCTCCTCCAACAATAACTACTGATAATTGCTTGGCCTGCTCCTTTTTATCATCCGTAAGAATAGCTGCCTCAAAACTTTCTAAAATCCGATTCCGCAGATTAATAGCCTCAGCAGTAGACTTCATGGATATGGCATAACGCTCGATATTTTTATTTCCAAAATAGTTTGTGTTAACACCTGTAGCTATAATCAATTGATCATATGACAATTCACCTGCCTTTGTAACAATCCTGTTTTCCTCAGGAATTACCTCAATCAGTTCTGTGTTTCTGAAATGTAAGTTTGAATGCTGCTGAAATACCTTTCGTATGGGAAAAGAAATATTACTCGGCTCTAAACCAGAAGTGGCTACCTGGTAAAATAATGGTTGAAACTGATGAAAGTTTCGTTTATCAATCATGACAACCTGAAATGAAGATTTAGCAAGTTTCCTGGCTAATTTTAAACCCGCAAAGCCGGCTCCTATAATTATAATTCTCTGTTTTCCGTTAGCTGGTAAATTAAAGCTGTTTTCCATTTTTGTTAGTTTGCTAGAGTATGTTTTATACTCACCCAAACCATCAATTAAAGAAATTGTTCGTTAATTAAAGTTAAATAAGAATATGTATTCAAACACTCTGAAATCAGAGGAGAAACAATAACCATAGGGGGATGGTTATTAATGCCAACAGATGCGAAACCAATACGGTTCCACTTAGCATTTTTTGATCAGCACCATATATTTCTCCGAGCACCAAACTTGCAATGGCATTGGGCATTATGGCTACAATAAGCATTACATTTATATAAGGGTGGCCGGCAAACAAACTTTTCACCATAAGTATAGCCATCAGCGGAACTACAAATAGCCTGAACGCCACAGAAATCCATATTTCTTTATCTTTTAAATCATTAAACCTGATCTTCCCCATCCTTCCTCCAATCATGATCATAGAAAGTGGAATGGTTGCCTGTCCCAATTCATATATTGATTTATTCAGATAATCGAAGAACACATTGCTTTTAAAAAATTGAAATAAGGAAACCTCAAAAAAAGAAGACAATACCAAAACAAAAAGTGAAAAGTAAATACTCACTAAAGGAGGAGCCATTAAATGCTTTAGGTTTTTTAAATTAATACCACCACTTTGATTGTTCAGGATAAACATTCCCAGAGTCCACACTGTTATTTCCGCTCCAAGCGTTGAAAGAATTAATGCCGCCATATATTGCTCGTTATATAACTTTGCAATGATAGCCAGCGGCAGAAAAGAATAATTGTTTATGGTAAATTGAAACAACATAGCTTTCCTACGGTCGCCATTAATCTTTTTAAAAAAACCTAAATATGCCAGTCCTATCAAATATCCGGTGAGGAGTATAAGAAATACAGAAACAGGTAATTGCCATGATTCAAGCACTTTACCTAAGGTATAGTTCCTGGTCATGGAACTAAATATCAGGCAAGGATAAAATACTTTTACAATAACCTGACTAAAATCCTTCAGCGTAGAAACTCCAATAATATTTTTCCGGATGAGTAAAAATCCGGGAACCATCATTAAAAAAAGCGTAGAAATATTGAAGAACAAAGTTAAAAACATGGTTCAAAACAGAATTGATATGAAAAATCAAAGGTGCATAATTTTCTAAAAAGAAAACATGCACCCCTGGTTAATTTATTATAAACCTGAGTTCGATATAAAATTAATGGCTCAAATCGCTTATAAATATTGAGTTTTAAGGAATGTTTGCGAAAGCATAGCGGGCTATGGTAAGCAAATATGACGCAGAAAATCGGTATTTTATAAGTGACATTCATAGCTTT
>JBNKRV010000231.1:0-4690 GCA_050296935.1 Marinilabiliaceae bacterium
AATGCCGGCTAATTGTGCTGGATTACCAGGCAGATGAAAACCTCAAACGGGCAGTTTTGGAATATCCTGGCTTGAGCAAAAGCCTGTATTTCACGCCAGGTTTGTTAAATTGCATGCAACAAATAGCCACCGATGGGATGGAGAACGATCCGGAAGCTGCTTTTCGGAACTGCCTGTTTGAAATGGGCAAGGCCGTAAAAGAAAAAGATAATAAAACAGTAAGCTACTGGGGAGAAAAGGGCCTTGAAATTGCACAGAAAAGCCGGATAATGAGCCTGTTGGGATCCGCTTATGTTGCCTATACAGGCATGCTGATGAGCTTTAAGGGCAATCGGTTTAAAGCCGAGGAATTATTAAACGAAGCCCTTGAAAAAATAAAGCCAACAGCCGATAGTGGCGATGTAAACTGCCAGTACATTGTATTGCATATCAAGGCATTATTGTCAGCTGTTTATATAAAACACGGCATGAAACACGATGCCATTGAATGGGCACTCAGGCAGGCAAGGTATGCAGAAGAAAAAGGGTTCACCATTCAGGCAATAGGTGCCTACCGACTGGCTGCCCAATATGCCAAAAGAGTCAGTAAACACGAATACATGGATAGTTTGCAGCAAGCCTGGGAAATAGGAAAAGGCCTTTCCGGAACGGATAAGGAATATTCAGAATTTCGTTTTGTGGCACTCGACTGGCAGCATGAACTACAAATGAAAAGGAAATTTAGTGAGGCCGATGCAGTGGATGCTGTAATGAAACCCATCTGGGGCGACAATTGGCAGGAACTGGTTGAAGAACAGGCCAAAACAACAAAAGAAACACGCGAAGCAATTGCATAAACCAAACAATAAAATTTTTAACAATGTTTTTAAACCAACATTTTAACATTATCATAGGGGTGGACAAGCACCTGGTAAATATCCCGCTGGTAGGGCCAACCATTGTCCCGCACCCTTTTATCGGGATGGTTTTTGACCCGGCCGACATGGTACCTGCCGGGGGTGCTACCATCAATACCAATGCCCAACCACGGGCAATCCATAAAACCGTGGGGGCAATGACCATACAAATGCACATTCCCATGGGTGGGCCATTTGTAAACCCGGGCATGATAGCCCACGAAGCCGTGATGTTTTACGGCAGCCCCAATGTATTTGCCGATGGGGAGTCGGTATCCGGTGCGCCCTACCAGGTAATGACCTGTGATGATATGGGCATTTCCCTGCCCGGGCGTTCAGGGCTGTATGCCCCCAATGCCAATGTAATAGCCTCGCCTTCGCCAAGAACAGTAAATATTGGCTCACTGGCACCGGGCATTAGTAATTCGAGTAGCAGTAACAGTGCAGCTAATTGTGGAATGCAGGGTTTGATGAGTATTGATCAAGAACAGGAATCTGAAAATGCCGAAGAGGAATACCTTGATTTTTACCTGGAGAATATGAAAAACGAACTAATTACAGATTATGAAATTGGTGATACCATTAAATTACTAATATTCTCCAATAAAAAAATTGGCAAAACCTTCTCCATTAATTTAAGTGACCAGGAAGCGGATTTTAGTTACAATGGCATGCGCCTTGAAAACGACACCCTGGATTATACCATAAAGTCAAACATGGATGTAGTTGTATTAAAGGTGATTGAGGAAGAAAAAGAAGATAATGACTTCATGGATTTTCACCTTGAAAAAGACGGGAAGAAAATTGAGGAATACAAAATCGAGGATATTATTACCCTTGTAGTTAAAACCCGGAATAAGAAAAACACTGAGATTACAATTAACTTAAACGATCAAACTGCTGATTTTGAACACAATGGCAACAGGTTGAAAGACGATACATTAAACTACAAAATAAACAGCGACCTGGAAAAAATTGAACTAAAAGTTATAAAACAAAAGGAGAAGTAATGGAAAACAAAACAAATACAATTACAGTAACCAGTGATTTAGGTAAATCTATTACAGTAAGGGCCAGACTGGTAGTGCCAAAAATAAGTATAGAAAGAAAAGAAAATATTAAAAATTTTATACCATTAGGAATAGAAGGCCTGGAAGGCACAGCGGAAAATAAAACCATCCCTTTTGATATAAAAATAGAAGATGGTTATATTGAATCATTTGATATTCAAATAATAAAGGATGGTAATATTCTGTCAACTTATTCTGAAGTATTGTGTGAAAACGATATCAATTTAGCAAAAAAAAACAAAAAAGGAGAATATTCGTATAGTTGGGATGGATTTGATGACAATTATAAATTTGATAGTACAGTTTTAACTTCGGGAGAGTTAAAAGCAAAAATTATAGGGCATCAAGGTAAGCTGGAATATACGGCAGAAAGCAAACCTTTTAAGCTAAAAGCTGAAAAAGTGGACTGGTTGGATGTTAAAATTGACCTGAATATCAAAAGGATAGATGTATTGCTTAGAATTAATGTATGGGATGGGGGTGCTGAAGGACTAGGCAAAAAACATATCCCTGGGTCCAGACCAACACCTCATGCTTGGGATAGAATACCTCCAAGTAAATTACAACCAAACCATCCAATAATAAAATACAACAGGACCAAAAGTTTTAGCGATTTGGAACAACTTGTTCTACAAGGCATAGAAGAGCATTGGAGCCGAAACCCAAACCGGCTTCCAGGCTCGGTATCTACCATTGGAGACTCAATTGCAATTGATACTGATAAATTTGAAGTCTATTCCAAAGCAATAAATACTACCGAAAAATGCCTTGATGATGTTAAACTAATTTACCGTACAAATCTTTCACCAGGAAGGTCATCAAATCCTAGTAGGGCCACAGGCAACCCCCTTTCGTGGGCGGCAAATGTAGTACCGCAACGCATATTTTATAATGTTGGTTATCTTCATTTTGATAGTGGATGGGGTTGGAGGACTCATAATAATGCTGATATAATATTCAAAGATACTGCTGCTCATGAAATTGGCCATGATATTTTAAACAGCATAGGCGGCAGCCATTACTCAATAACACATAAGGGAACATCTACATTATGGCAAAGCTCTGTTGATGGAAACCATTTACCATCTATTGGTGAAATTGATTTGATGAAATATTATTCAACTCAGAGAAATAGCTTGTGAGATTGGAATAAAAGTGTTGTTGCAGAGGAAGATTTAAAAGGTTTAATAAATTTAACAAAAATGACGATAGTATGATAAGTTTTAAATTTAATCAAGAAAAACACATATCAAGTGCTTTTATATGTGTTTTATTATTGATGTTTTTTTCGGCATGTTCAGAAAAAATAAACGACTACTATTCAGGCATAGTAATAGATGAATTAGGCAGGCCTGTGGAAGGGGCTTTAGTAGAAATAGATAATCAAGACCTTAGAACTATTACTGATAAAAATGGCTTTTTTAAAATTAAGCGGACTCAATTGTTTGATTTAACAATTTCAAAAGAAGGCTACATAAGTGATACAATATTTGTAGCTGACTTCGATTATGGGAGCTATTACTATTCTCCGCTAATTACTGAAGATTCAAGCATAGTTGTACTTTCAGGGGAAAACATTAGTAACTTGAGATTTATTAAGAATGACATAGGAAAACCTAATTTCTTTTCAATTACTGATTTTAAATTCAATAAAAATCTTCTTTTTGGGGTATGGTTAAAGAATGGAGATAAAGAGTTAGATGGGATTAAAATAGCAGAAAATGAGCTGTATATATTCGGTTATAGTACTCATTTTTCTCATAGATGTTTTATGTATATTATTAACTCTGACACTATTATATGTGGTGACAGTTATTATAATTTAACAGGAATTATTCAAAAACTAGACAGCCTAAATTTAGAAGTAAATTGGGCAGGAATTGGTATAGAAAAATATAAAAGATGGGAGCATGAATGCAAATGGAGTTTGTTGACAGGGCTACAAAAATAATTATGATTTGGCGGAACATGTAAATGACAATAGTATGATAAGTTTTAAATTTAATCAAGTAAAAAATGTGGTATTTATTTTATTCGCTTTTATTTTAGTTTCTTGTTCTGAAAAAACAAAGATAAACGACTACTATTCCGGTATAGTAATAGATGAACTGGGTAGGCCTGTGGAAGGTGTTCTGGTAAAGGAAGATATACAGAAACCATTAGGCAGTGAGGCAGTTACAGATAAAAATGGCTTTTTTAAATTCTTTTATCATTCATCAGCTGATTTAACAATTTCAAAAGAAGGCTACATAAGCGATACAATTGTGATTGTATACATGGATCGCCAAGGAGAAACCTACTCGCCACTCGTTACAGAAGATTCAAGCAAAGTTGTGATTATAGGAGAGAATATTAGCAATTTAAAATTAAGTTATAATGAAATAAACGAACCATCTGATTATTCAATTAACTACTTTAAATTTAACAAAGACGATCTTTTTGGAATATGGTTAAAAAATGGAGCTAAAGGATTAGACGGGTTCAAGATATCTGAAAAAGAACTGTATGCATTTGGTTATAAGAGCCGTTCTTCTGAAAGGTACTTAATATACACTATTTATGACGATACTATTATTCTCTATTATTCCTATAAATATAACCTTACAGGAATTATACAAAAGCTTGACAATGAAAACCTGGAGATAAATTGGGAAGGAATTGGTGTAGAAAAATATAAGAAATGGAGGCCAGATTAAGATTACTTACGCAGATAAAACCGAGTAC
>JBNKRV010000232.1:0-8735 GCA_050296935.1 Marinilabiliaceae bacterium
ATAAAAATTAGAGCCGTAAATCGATTATTTACTGAAAAGTTATGAATGTCACTTATAAATACCGATTTTCTGCGTCATATTTGCTTACCATAGCCCGCTATGCTTTCGCAAACATTCCTTAAAACTCAATATTTATAAGCGGAAACTCTCATGCTTTGCATAAAAAACTGATCTACTTCGATAAATTTATCGAGCGAGCGAGCGAGCTAGCCCTGCAAAATTTACCTTGTATATCAGCTATAAAAAACGTCTGACTAAAAAAAAACAGGTCAGACGTTTATCATTTTTTCACATATATAATACACTATTCTACATACTCTTTATATACTCTATTTAACCAGGGCATAAGGGCCACAATAATAACAAAAGCACCAGCAGTTAATAAGGCATTTGTCAGGAAAAAATAGGATTTTTTCTCAAATAAATCCCATAAACCTGAAAGAACACCTGATAATTTATTTCCAATAGCAGTACTTAAAAACCACCCTCCCATCATTAAGGCAGCTATTCTTCGTGGAGCCAATTTACTTACCAACGATAATCCCATCGGACTCAGACAAAGTTCTCCAAATGTTATCACTCCATAAACTCCAAATAACCAGGCAACAGAAGCTTTATCTAATCCATTGGATGAAACTACAGCCGCAACAACCATTACCAGCCACGACAAAGCAGATATCAACATACCCCATGCGATTTTTCCCGGAGTAGCCGGCTCTTTTTTACGTCTCCGTAACCAACCAAATATACTAATTACCAGAGGTGTTAATAAAATAACAAATCCAGGATTAATTGAAGCCTGCAACTCTGTTGGCCACAAGCTTAACTTGCCCCCTTCTGATTTCTGAGCTTCAGATAAAGCTTTCCATTGTTCTATTGTAATATCACCGGGCTTACCTTTCAGCTCTTCTCTTTCTTTATCTGAAAAAGCTGACCAATCATCATCCGAAATATCAGATGGTTTTCCTCTTAAATTTCCTTTGGGCAACTCCTTTGTATAATTATCAAAATATGGGTTAGGTCCCTGTTTGGTTCCCATATCTTCTCCATGCAAACCTTGTAATTTTAATTCTCTTGGTAAGGTGGAAACATCCTCTGTTTTCGCTAAAACATTAATCGTTTTTTCGGTAATACCTGAAACCTCACGTGAAGTATTGTACTTAGCCCAATAAGTTAATGCAGAACCATTTTGATGAAATACAGCCCAGAAAATAATTACAACGCCAAACACAGCCAACAGTGCTGCAATAGGCTCCCTTTCTGTTTTTTTATCTGCAGTTTTCCAGGTTGTATAGAAGAAAAGAATAACAGGAACACAGAAAAAGATAAAAGCATCTGTTGAATCTGCACCGAACATGGTACCTGGAATAAACCAACCTAATATCGCAGCGGCAAAAGCAGGTAAAAATAATACGGTAAATAAACGACTCATCTTAACATCTCCGGGTCGAGCTGGTGATATTTTATCAGCTTCTTTTATTTCAGGAACCCGAACCAAACCTAATGCAAACCATAATACACCTATCAGCATTCCAATCCCTGCAGCTGCAAATGCCCATCCCCATCCATAGGTTAACCGCAAATAAGCAGCCACAAAATTACATACAAAGGCGCCTATATTAATTCCCATATAAAAAATGTTATAGCCTGAATCTTTCAAGGATTCATATTCAGGTTTCTCATATAGTTTCCCTAGTAAAACAGAAACATTAGGTTTAAACATTCCATTCCCCAATATTATCAATAACAATGCAATATAAAATGCCATCATTGAATTAGGTATGGCTAAGGCCAGGTATCCTGAAGCCATCAATATCCCTCCTATAAATATTGACTTTCGATAACCAATCAACCTATCTGCTATCAATCCCCCAAAAAATGGAGTCAGATATACCAGCGCTAAGTAAGTACCATAGATATCAGCAGCATTCATATTTGTGAACCCTAATCCTGCAAACTTTGATGATGTGGGTTCAATCATATACAAACTGAAAATTCCCAACATTAAATAGTATCCGAAACGTTCCCACATTTCAGTAAAAAAGAGAATCATAAGTCCCTTTGGATGCTTTTTTTTAGACGACATATTAATATACAATTTAGTTTATATGACTGTATTAATTAAACCCGCAATATGCATTAGAAAGTCTATTGCACATAGAACTTACTTCAAAACAAGGTACTTCGTTGCTTCACCTCAACTCACCAGAACGATGCTATGCGTCGTTTCGCTGAAGCTTTGTTTTATCGTACTTTCAATGTTCATGACGAATTTCTAATACATAATACGGGTTTAAATTATTCACGAAAATAAAATAATATGTAGTAACTCCTGATGATTTATATTAGTGTATTTTAATACCGATTTATATCCTGAGCAATTTAAATCTTAAATCGGAGTCATTAAATTACCTTAAACACAAGTACCTCATCGTCTGATTATCTACCAGTTGGTACTTTATGCATTCCATAAAAAGGGGAAAGTCGGCTTTTAGGGGAACTGAGTTCAACATAACGACCTGTTGTGCATTCATTTTTAGCTGATGAATTAGAACCTTTGAACTCATCAAGGTAATCCTGCCTGAATAAATTAGTTTCACTGATCTTTGATTCACAAATATTTCTATTACAACCTTCAACAGCCCGCCATCGCTCATCGAAGTGTCTCGCTTCGATGCTTTCAAACGGCCTCCGGCCAAATTAAACGGATCAATACTTCCTAAGTTTGCCTTGGCTCCCGAATAAAACAACCAACTATAAATCAACCTCACCCTTTCCAAAACTTTTCTCGCTCTGCTTGCTGCTCGGGTGTGGCCTCGGGCGTAGGGATCTGGCTACGGTACAAGGGTTTTTTAAACTTTCCTTTTTTGCGCCTTTTAAAATCTTTTTCTCTGTAGGGATCAAATTCAGAATTAGGAGGTAAAGGACGATTCTTATCCATATACCAGGTAAGATATGCTAAATCCTGGTAACAATCTATTCCCGGGAAAGGGAATCCTAAGGTAGAACCTGCCTTATCGGGTCGGATAAGCATTAACTGATACGCCCCTATCATATTAGCACCACCCATGGTATAACTGAACTTAATTGCATCAAAGGGCATGGTGATATTTTTTTTCCACATAAAACCGGGAAAAGTAATAGTCCCTTCTAAACGATTAAGGATGATTTCTTTTTTGGGCATCGTGAAGTAATAAACTATAAATAAAAAAAGAACAAACAAGGCAAAAAAATATAATAAGTTGTTAAAGTTACCTTCTGCAAAAACTCCTCTCTTAAAATAAAAATAACTCGTCATAACTATATATAACAAAGCCACCCCCCCCTATAAGGGGCAAAAAATAAGCCGATGCAGGAACTTCAATATATTCATCGGTTACTGTGGAATAATCTACTTTACACCTATAAAAAAAATCATCCAGTTCAATAATCTCCTTTTGCAACCAACTCTGAGGGCCTTTATCACCTATTTTCTTGATACCGGTGTATCTGGTGTGGGTTATTTTACGGTGCAGGTTTTTCTGTTTTTTCTTTACTCCCATGTTGCAGCTTCTTTTAGTTTTGCTAAGGTGTTTATTTTTATTGCTATAGTTTGGTTGATGCCGAAAAACGGATCAATACTTCCTAAGTTTGCTCTGGCTCCCAAATACCTTTCTTTTCCATGGTTATTAAACGGAAAGGTAGGCTGATTGGATGTGCCATTGATCCTGACGGTAAACAAAATATCGCTTCTAACCGATATGTCTTTTCTATATTCCCCGGGAATAACCAGGTGTATGCTTAACATACCGGCTTTATTGGGCTCCATGCTAATGGCGTAATCTCTACCGGTTGATATTTCAAAACCTCCTCCATACTTAATTCCTTGCATATACAAAAAGGCACGGGTTTCTATATTGCTGTCTATATCTAAAAACTGCATAAAACTCATTTCTACGTTAAAGGTATGGTATTTATATGAGGTTGTGGTATGCCGTACTTCGCCAAGCATACCTGTTTGAGCAGTAAAGGTGCTATAATCCTTTGGTTTAAACAGCATTTGCGTACAAACCATTAAATCCCAAAGCCTTAATTGCGCCGCGTAAGGTTCCATAATGGTATTCAAATCCTCTCCCCCGGGATTTTTGCCCATTAATTCAATTTCGTTCATTAATATGCGGTGGGCATACATCCCCGGGGTTTCGCTCTCTTTTTTGGGAAATGCTACCCGGTCGCTCAATAAAAAATGCTTAAAATAATACTCCAGTTCGGTATCGGTTAAAAGATTGGCCAACACCACCAAGCCCAGGCCAAGTCCGGCTGCAATTAATCCAATGGGCCCTGCCAGGGCCAATCCACTGCAAAAGGTGGTCATTACCGTGGCTACGCCATAGGCTACACCGGCTCCGGCCCAGGCCAGTCCTGCATCCGTATCCAGGTTGTTAAAAGAATCTACCGCATCCCATACACACATACCTGCCGTAGCAAAGCCTCCTATGGCTCCAAACCTACCAGCCCATTTTACCAGGCCATGATTACTACCTACCTCAATGCCTTGTGCTACTAACCTGGCCTTTTGCACATTGAGTATGGCTTCGGTGAGGTCTGCGGTAACACCAACAGTATTTAGTGTTGATTTCTCAATATTTTCACCATCAAACCCAGTTACGGCAGCATACATATTCAGCATTTGCAAACCGGCTATAGCACCCGTGAATGATCTGCTGTTTAATACTTTAGCCGCCTTTTGGTTGAGTTTATTCAGTTTTACATCGCGTGGCGATAGCTCTACATCGTATTCCACGGGCATGGATATTAACCTGGTGTCGCCTTCTATTTCTACGGTTACATTTTCTGAATTCTGATAGATGCGCAACCAGTCTTTACGGCCATTATAGGGTGCTATTTTAACATAGTTTTTATCCATGGCTGCCCCAACATCGCCAAAGGCGTTTAGCTGGGCATACATTTCGCTTTTGCGCAACAAGTACACGGGACTGCCTTTGTATTTAAATTTTGTTTGCAGCTTTTTTACTACAAATTCTTTTACTTCACGCATATTACGAAAACTGCGGCCATCTATTTCTTTCAGGTCGAACGCTTTTTGGGTCATAAATCCAAAAAGTGTACTGGTAAAACCTGCCAGTTTTACCTCTGTGCCTAAGCGGTTTTCCCAGGTGTGCTCAAAATTTAAACCGGCAGACATGAGGGCATGCAGGGGATCTGAATTTTCATAACCGGGGGTTTTACTTTTTATGCCCGTTTGCGATCCGCTTTTATCCACCGGTTTTTCATCGATTAACCGGTAAATCCAGTTTTTCCATTTGTCCTTTTTAACCCGGTCCTTATTCAGTAACAAATGATTATCTACATCGTACGGGCTCACAAACAGGTTCATAAATACATTACCCATTCCTTCCATCCCATCCAACTTATAATCTTCAATATTATGCAGGTAGTCGTCAAATATTTTTTTGCAGTAAACGGAGTTCAAAAAGTTACCCAATTCGTTTCGAATCTCCAGAACTTCCTGTCGCAATTTTTTTCTATCCTTTACCCCAAGTATGCCTTCCACTTTCTGCCTGTCGAGCCCATAGCCTATATAACCTTTAGTGATTCTGTCGGGGTGAGGCTGGCTACCTGCCAGCATGGCCCGCCCCAGCTCTGCGTATCCATTGCCATAAGAATTATATCTTATTCTATTCGCTCTTCTGATACTATCGGCTTTTTCTTGTTGGGCATACTCCTCAGGAAAGTGCGTATCTGAAAAATGCCAGTCCGGTGCTCCTCCATCGTACATTTTTGTTATTTCTTTACTGGAATAAACCATTTGATAGCATGCCAGGGCCAGTGAAAACAAGGATTGATGTGCATCACTAATGGGAGCAATAGCGATATCACCGTTTTGCCCGGAGTTCAGGATATGCTCTTTTATGGTGTTTATATCCTGCCCTGTTTGTATATTAGTCACCAACGCTCTAAAATCAATATTCTTTTTGCCTAATTCTAAGTTTACCTCCAGGGCACATCCTACCGGATCGTGCAGGGTGATAAACATATCATCTTTAATGGCATCGGAATCTTTTTTACTTTCTGTTAAAAAGTTAACGTGACTGGTTTCAATATTATCATTGTACCAAATGGGGTAATGTGTTTGTTCGCTCCAGAATGCAGCCGACATTTTATTATAGGGTAATATGTAGTCATTTTCAGGCTCTTCGTCTTTTTTAAACCCTGTGCATTTTATTTTCAGCATTCGTTGGGTGCGCCTGTCTTCATTTGTGCGCATCAGGTGGTAGTAATCTACGCTCCACTGTACAGGAGAGTAGGCTACCCAAAGCTCTGTATCTTGTTTAAAAGTAATGCTTTTAAGCCTGGCTTTATCTGAGATACGAATGTCGGTATACTTTCCGTTTTTTTTGTTATCGCGCCAATAAACAGGATGATAACCTCCGAATTCATCTACTTCATATTCGTACCATAAATCAGGATTGCCGGCATTAATAATGTATAGGTAACCACTGTAAAGATTTGCCCGCCCATAAAAAAAGCCATCTACATCTGGTGCTCCCTCAGGTTTTAAGGGTCGGGGGCTTTGTGTTGGTTCTCCTCCTTCAGTAAAAAAGGTTAATTCCTTGTTATTTACGGCCCTGTCTGGAAATAAACCATAGCGGTAAAAATGCAAATCAATACCGGGTTTTAAGGCTTGCAGCACCGGGCTTGGCTCACTTGTAATTCCACCGGCTGTAACCTCAAAATAATACTCTCCAACTACCTGTGTGAATTGTTCTGCTTGTTTTTCTTCTAATTCTGAATTTTCAGTCCCCATAGTTTTAGTTCTGGCTTTGATTTTGACTGGCATCTTCTAACTCCCAAACCAGTTCTACCATATTGTTTTGTACCGTACCTGATAGTTCAACTACATCAGATGCATCTTCATTTTGATTCTGAGCAGGTTTCTTTACCTTAATAGTGGCTGTTTCTCCATCGTCCATTCCTGACACACTTGCTTTAAGCGTAATTTGCCTGATAACTTTTGAATTACGTTGTATTTTATCTTCCTTAACCCATCGTAAATTCATTATATTGGGTTTTCTTTCTTGTTCTTCTGCTTCCTGCTTAATTTTCTCCTGGTTCTCTTTGGCTTCTTTTAAACTGGACGATTGACCTTTAACGGCTGCGCCAATTATATCGATAAACCTGATTTCAGGAAATGGTATTTCTTTTAAGGGCATGGTTGTATTGGGTGTGGGAACTGCCGGTCCTAAAGTAGCACCGGGAACTCCCACAGTAATTTGCCCTCCATGGGCTGTCATACAGCCTACGGTGGCTATTTGTTTGCCATTGATGGTTGCTCCCGGGCAACCTTGCACAATGGTATCCGGTGGCCCTGCACATACACACATATCGCCCATTACGGCAATGGGTTGTCCGTTTAAGGTAGCTCCGGGCATTCCGGGGCCGCTCACCGGCCCTCCTACATGGGGTATATATCCGCTGCACATGGGGCACACGTGCATACTTC
Organism: Marinilabiliaceae bacterium; assembly: GCA_050296935.1. GTDB lineage: Bacteria > Bacteroidota > Bacteroidia > Bacteroidales > Marinilabiliaceae > Saccharicrinis. The sequence continues at coordinate 7,505 of JBNKRV010000232.1, forward strand.
CCAGGGTTGCAATGGGTTGTCCTGCCATGGTTCTATTTATTTAAGTTCAATTGAAAAAGCGGCTCCTTTTACTGCGGTTTTTGTTCCTGACACATCTGTTTGCACACCACCTTTTAATCCGGCATTTTGTTTTCCTTCTACCGTTAAATTCTGTCCACCTAATGTAGCATCTCCGGTAGCTTCGGCCGTTAATGCACCCTTACTTTTTATATTGGTATCACCATCAGATTGTAAGCCAAAGCTGCCCTTTAAAACGGTATTCATATCTGCTTCGGCTGCTACTTCTATATTTTTTGAGGCTGAAATATTCACATTTTCCTCCGCTGTAATATTTACATTTTTGCCCTGTATACTTACGTCGCTCAAGGATACCATTTTTATTCCTTCGCCGTTACTCGAAAAGGTGATCATGCACTCTCGTGCTTTATCAAAAACATGCAGTTCTTCTTCGCCTTCGGTATCAACAAATTCAATCAGGTGACCGCCGGGACTCACAATTTTACTGATGGTATTATCGGGCATAGCACCTTTTGCATTGCCGCCATGAAACAAGCTCCCGGTTACATACGGTCGGGATGGGTCACCTTTTTCAAAGGCCACCATAACCTGATCTTCAACAGCCGGGATGAACATAAAGCCGTGCATTTTTTCGCTATTATCCGACCCTCCAATATTGTGCGCCTGCACTCTTAACCAGTTGCTGCATTGGTCATCCGACATCCAGAAAAAGCGTACTTTAACGCGCCCTAACATAAGGGGGTCCTGATTTTCCACCACTGTGGCCGGTTCCGGCAGCGCTATGGGCTGAACAATATGGTTCACCGGCAGGCTTTCTACCATACCAACCAGGCCTTTAAAGGTGTTGCTGTAAACGCCTTCTTTATCCACGGTGTGGGTCATTTCAATCACCCGGTAACGGCCTAAATCGGGGCCTACATCTTTTTGTAACGACTCAGGTAAGCGTGTAGTAACCAATTCTCCTATGCGTATAACACAGGTGTTGGTGTCGGCGGTAAACTCCGACATGCTGGTGTAATCGCGGCTGTACCTGGCACGCATTTGTGTGATCATATCATCGCCGTGTACCATAAACCGGTTGGCGGGCAGCCTGGTTGGATTCGGGAAAAAAGATGCACTCCTGGCCTTAGCCACACGCCTGTAACTATTTACACCATCAATGTTTTGTCCCGAGAAATCGAATTTATAATCGTTATACACCCCATCGTAATCA
>JBNKRV010000233.1:0-8479 GCA_050296935.1 Marinilabiliaceae bacterium
GACATTCATAGCTTTTCAGTAAATAATCGATTTACGGCTCTAAATTTTATCACCATAGCTCGCTATGTCTCAAAAATTTATATTGTAAATCAATCATTTACTGAATTTTGAGCTCGCTAATTTTAATCGAACTCAGGTTAATAGAAGGTTTTATAATTCTTATTAAATACATCATAATAAATCAAAGATTAATGTAAGAGTGGTTAAACAAATGTGATAGCATATAATCAGATTTCAGTATTCAATAGGATATTACACGGTTTTTGAAGTATAGAAATAAATAAAAATATTTTGTGAGGGGTGATATTCGTGAGGCAGAAATATATGTAAACACTGTTTAGTATGAGGTACTCATATTCCTACAAGAAAATATTAATAAACTATTGCATTCTACTTTTTGCATTAGTAATAACACATATACCCTTAAAATCTCAGAATAAACATTCTCCTTACAATGAAACCAAAGAGTATAAATTAAAAGTAGGTGAAAGATTGTTTAATGGGCTAATTTCAACGGGTGAAGATACACCTTCCTGTATTTCATGTCATTCAAAATTCACAGGGGATGAAATCAATTGGAATCCATCGGCTCTTGAAATTGTAAACATCTCTGACACCCTTACGTCTGAAGAATTTAAAGCAAAAATTAATAGCCCAATTGAAGGATTCATTGCAAAGGTTCATAAAGGTTATAATATATCCGACGAACAACTATCGTACTTACACCTTTATCTTACATCCTTAAACAACGAAAAAATTGGAGTAAAACCTGCTTCCAATCCTCGTTTATTTCTTTTTATTTTTCCAGGTGCACTCATGTTCTTGGCTTTGATTGATCTTATTTTCACTCATATTGTGAAATATAAAGCCGTTCATATCCTCATTATTCTTATCGGAATTATTATCCATATAAAAATGGCATATGAAGAAGCTTCAAGCTTAGGAAGAAGTCAGGGTTACATGCCGGATCAACCTATAAAATTCTCACATCAGGTGCATGCCGGAGACAATCAGATTGATTGTAAATATTGTCATTTCAATGTTGAAAAGGGAAAACAAGCCGGAATACCTGGTCCGGGTTTATGTATGAACTGCCATATGATTGTCAGGGAAGGAAGTAGATCCGGAAAATCAGAAATCGCCAAACTAGTGAAGCACTTTGAAGAAGGTGAAGATATTAAATGGATTAGAGTACACAATTTACCTGACCATGTATTTTTCAGTCACGCCCAGCATGTGAATGCAGGCAAACTGGATTGTACGGAATGCCACGGAAAGGTAGATGAAATGCATATTCTTAAGCAGGAGAATGACCTTTCGATGAGGTGGTGCTTAGATTGCCATAAAAAAACGAATGTACAATTTACCAATAACGATTATTATTCCATTTATAAAGATTACCACAAGGATCTGTCTGAAGGAGTCAGAGATTCGATAAAGGCGGTTGACATTGGTGCAACAGACTGTATGAAATGTCATTACTAAAATTTTAAGCTCAATATTTATAGATCACACAAACTGGTTCGAATGATGAAATATTGGAAGAGCATAGAAGAATATAACAAAGGCATTAAAGATGATAATTTCCATCTCCCTGATAAAATTCAGGTGTCAGAAGCCTTAAGAGCTTCACGAAGGGATTTTCTTAAATACTTTGGATTTAGTGTTGCCTCAGCGGCTGTATTATCAAGTTGCGAAAGACCGGTAAAAAAAGCCATTCCTCTGCTAATACAACCCGAAGAAGTAAGACCTGGAATAGCCAGCTACTATGCTTCAACATTTTATACTGGCAGTGAAGCAATTCCTATTTTAGTTAAAGTACGGGATGGAAGACCCATTAAAATCGAAGGAAATGATTTGTATAATAGAACAGAAGGGGGTACATCTGCCCAGATACAAGCATCCTTATTGAATTTATATGACGAATCACGACCTAAAGAACCTCAATTAAATGATGAAGATATCAGCTGGGAGGATGTTCAAAAATCAATCATCGCTGATCTTGAAAAAATCGACAATGACAAGGAAATCATTTTTCTGACTCAAACAGTTATAAGTCCATCTTTGAAAAGCCTTCTGAATCAGATAAAAATTAAATACCCAAACTTTAAAGTAATCCAGCTTGATTCTTATTCATACTCAGGTATAAGAGATGCATATGAGGAATATGTTGGGGAAAAAATTATCCCATTATATCAATTTGATAAGGCAGATATTATAGTTTCGTTTGGAGCTGATTTTCTCGGAACCTGGTTAACTCCAACCATTTTCACTCATCAATATAGTAAGAATAGGAAATTAACAAATGGAGAAGATCACCTTTCTAAACATATTCTGTTTGAGGCCAATATGTCTTTAACCGGAAGTAATGCCGATGAGAGAATAAGCATCAAACCAAGCGAGGAAGGAAAATATATTCTTTCACTTTACAATGAAATTGCAGCGCTTTTAGGAATAGTAAAACTTAATAAAGGTGGATTTGAAAAGGTAGTTAGAAAGACAGCTCTCCAGCTTGTAAATGCAAGACAAAAAGCATTGGTGGTTTCCGAATCAAACCAAAAAGAATCGCAAATACTTATTGCGGAAATCAATAAGATGCTAGAATCCTACGAGAACACCATTTTGATTAACAAAGAATTGAATCTGTTCAGAGGAAACGAAAAGGAGATTGATGAGTTAATTAGTAATTGTTTAAATGGTAATGTTGGGGCATTGATATGTAATGAATCAAATCCAGTATATAATTTATCCTATAATTCCGATGTAGTTAAAGCTTTCAAAAATGTGGCTGTAACAATTAATATAACTTCACAAAAAGATGAAACTACTGAACATTGCAAGTACATGCTCCCTTTAAATCATTTCTTAGAATCCTGGAATGATGCTGAAATAATATCAGGTGAATATAGTCTAAGCCAACCGGTAATTCATCCAATCTTTAATTCCCGAGATATTCACCAGATTTTGAACAGCTGGCTCAATATTGAAACAGATACTTACCATTATATTAAAGATTACTGGAATCAAAATATTCTGGATTCTTCCCAAGGGTTAAATGCATTTATTCCTGCATGGAAAAAAACATTAAGTGATGGTGTTTATAGTCGTGAGAAATCAAGATCACGATCAATAAACAATGTAAATTTAAAAATTGCAGCTGCTACCATTGCAAATCAAAAAACAGAATCAAAAATCGAACTCTTAACCTATCAATCTGTTGCCATTGGCGATGGAAAAATGGCTAACAATCCGTGGCTTCAAGAACTTCCTGCCCCGGTATCTCGTGTATGTTGGGATAATTACTTTTCAGTATCTCCAGATTTAGCCGAAGAAAAAGGCTGGAAACAAGGAGATATTATTGAAGTGGATGGTTTAAAATTACCGCTATTTATTCAGCCAGGCATTCACGATATGGTAATCTGTGTGGCTTTAGGATATGGTAGATTAATGGATGGCCCCAATCCTGAAATAATTGGTAAAGACGTTAAGCCGTTTCTAATTTCAAAAACAAATAATCTAAACTATTATGTTCCTGTTTCCAGCATTACTTTTACCGGTGGCACATACGAGTTAGCAACAACTCAAACTCATCACTCAATGGAAGGAAGGGCTATTGTGAGGGAAACTTCGCTTAGTGAATATTTAAAAGATCCTGCTTCCGGAAATGAGATGCATGCAGAAATAGAAAAACATCATACAACATTATATAAAAAGCATGAATACAAAGGACATCATTGGGCCATGTTTATTGACCTGAATTCTTGTACCGGTTGTAATGCATGCGTAGTGGCTTGCTCTGTTGAAAACAACGTTCCTGTTGTGGGAAGGAATGAAGTTCGCAGATCGCATGAAATGCATTGGTTACGTATAGATAGATACTATACTCAAAACCCTGGTGCCCCTAAAAGTTTAAGAGTCGTCAGGCAGCCTGTCATGTGTCAACATTGCGATAATGCCCCTTGCGAAAACGTGTGTCCGGTTGCAGCAACCAATCATAGTTCTGAAGGCATCAATCAAATGGTATACAACCGTTGCATCGGAACACGTTATTGCAATAACAATTGCCCTTACAAAGTACGTAGATTTAATTGGTTTGACTATACAGGAGCTGATACCATTCCGTATAACAGAAAAGATGCAACAGGAATGACAACTGATTTAAAACGTCTGGTACTAAATCCGGATGTTACAGTCAGAGCTAAAGGAGTTATAGAAAAATGTTCCTTCTGTATTCAACGTATTCAGGAAAAGAAACTGGATGCAAAAAACAAGGGGGAGGTATTGCAAGACGGAGCAATTGTAACAGCCTGTCAGCAAGGCTGTCCGGCCAAAGCCATCACTTTTGGAGATATGAATGACCCTAATAGTGCTGTCAGCAAAATGATGAAAAACCCCAGAAGGTATCATTTACTGGAAGATTTACATACACTACCAAGTGTTGCCTACTTAACCAAAGTAAGGAATATTGAAGAAGAATCATCAAAACATAAAACACATAGCTAATGTATATATCACCAATAAGGGAGCCTTTGGTTACCGGGTCGACAAGTTATAAAAAGGTAACCGATGATATTACACGACCTATGGAAGGTAAACCCGGTAAATTATGGTTTGCCGGTATAGGTATTGCTTTACTGGCATTAGCTTTTGGTGGTTTTGCGATATATGTTACTATATGGGATGGGATTGGTGCCTGGGGACTAAACCGGACAATCGGTTGGGGCTGGGGAATTACCAATTTTGTATGGTGGGTTGGTATCGGTCATGCCGGAACATTTATTTCAGCTATTCTATTACTTTTCAGACAAAAATGGAGAACTAGTATCAACCGCAGTGCCGAGGCTATGACAATTTTTGCGGTTATGTGTGCAGGATTATTTCCTTTACTGCATATGGGACGACTGCCTTTAGCCTTTTTCATATTTCCTTACCCAAACACCAGGGATGTGTGGGTAAATTTTAACTCCCCTTTATTATGGGATGTTTTTGCCATATCAACATACTTTACCGTCTCCTTGCTATTCTGGTACATGGGTTTAATTCCTGACATAGCCTCAATCAGAGACAGGCTTAAAAATGGCATAAAGAAACAGGTATATACACTGCTAAGCTTTGGGTGGACTGGTTCAGCAAGACACTGGGCGCGTCATGAATCTATGAGTCTTATTTTAGCCGGACTTGCAGCACCTCTGGTTCTTTCAGTACACTCTATTGTTAGCATGGACTTTGCCACATCTGTTATTCCGGGTTGGCACACCACCATATTTCCACCCTATTTTGTATCTGGTGCCATATTCTCGGGATTTGCTATGGTATTAACATTAATGATTATTACCAGAAAAGCACTCCATCTTGAAAACTACATCACAGTAGGCCATGTGGAATCTATGAATAAAATCATTATTGCTACCGGATCAATAGTTGGGATTGCGTATTTAACCGAATTATTTATGGCATGGTACTCTGGTGTTGTGTATGAGAGATATGCATTTATAAATCGTGCATTTGGACCTTATTGGTGGGCCTACTGGATTATGATGACCTGCAATGTTATAACACCTCAATTATTCTGGATTAAGAAAATAAGACGCAGTCTCATAGCCACATTTATTATATCCATTTTTGTAAATATCGGAATGTGGTTTGAACGTTTTGTCATTATCGTTACATCCTTGCATCGCGATTTCCTGCCATCCAGCTGGTCTATGTATTCTCCAACCTGGGTTGAAGTCGGTATTTTCTCAGGAACTCTGGGACTATTCTTTGCCATGTTTTTTCTTTTTATCAGGTTCTTTCCTGTAATTGCTATTGCAGAAATTAAAAGTGTACTCAAAAGCAATGGCGAAAACTTTATGAAGAAAGGAGGCCGAAATGAAAAATAATCAATTCATAACCGGTATTTTTTATGATGATAAAGATTTACTAAAAGGCATTCAGCAAATGCAGGATATGGGCATTGCCATTTTTGATGTGAGAACTCCTTTCCCGGTACATGGTCTGGACGACGTTTTGAAATTAAAACGCTCCCGGCTTCCCCGGTTAGGCTTTATTGCTGGTGGAATAGGCACTGTTCTGGCCTTTTGGTTTCAGTCCTGGATTTTCACAACCAGCTGGCCCTTAAATTTCGGTGGTAAACCTTTTTTATCTGTACCATCATTTATACCTGTAACATTTGAAATTACAGTACTATTTGCGGCACTGGCTCTGGTATTCGGTTTCTTAATCAGATCCGGAATTGGTCCAGGTGCTCCGAATATAATTTTTGATGAAAGATCAACTGATGATGCGTTCCTCGTGATTATACATCAAAATGAGATAAATTCCGAATTAAAGATTAAAAAAGCATTAGAGAAAGTTGGGGCTGTAGAAATTAAAAGCGTTAATCCGTCTAATAAAAGCGAATAGATTATGAATAAAACATTTGTTTTTAATAATAAATTAATGACCATACTTACCATTAGCCTTACAATTGGTTTAGTAATGGCATTAGCCGGATATTTATTTTCCGATATCGGTTCCGAACGATTTTGGGCCAATATTCTTCTGAATGGATTTTTAGTAATAGGGTTATCTCTTGGAGCTACATTCTTTGTTGCGGTTCATATTATTGCCGAATCAGGATGGCAAATTTCTGTACAAAGAGTTGCTGAAGCATTGGGTAGTAACATCTGGCTTGGGGCTTTAATGATTATTCCAATATTATTAGGAGTTCATTCTCTATATCATTGGTCACACACAGAACACCTTGATCATGTATTGCAATTGAAAAAAGGGTATCTTAACTTGCCTTTTTTTATCATCAGAATGGCTATTTACCTGACTGGATGGTTATTTTTATTTTATAAAATAAGACAAGTTTCTTTACAATCTGATAGTAATCCCGACATTAAACTATTTAATAAACTTAGAATGTATTCCGGGATATTTATTGTATTCTTCGCTATTACCAGTTCCACCTCATCATGGGACTGGTTAATGAGTATAGATGCACATTGGTTTAGCACCCTGTACGGATGGTATACTTTTATTGGATTATTCGTAAACGCTATCGCCATCATCATCATATTTACAGTTGTACTACAAAAGATGGGATATATGAGTCATGTAAATGAAGAGCACCTGCATGATTTAGGGAAATACCTGTTTGGATTTAGCATATTTTGGGCCTATTTATGGATATCCCAATATTTGCTTATCTGGTATAGTAACATACCAGAAGAAACAACCTATTACGTTGACCGGGTACATGGATTTGAAACATTATTTTATAGTAACATTATTGTATGTTTTGTTGCTCCGTTTTTTGCCATGATGTCAAGAGGAAATAAAAGAAAAACAAATTGGTTACTAGGCACATCATTAATTGTTTTTGCAGGTCATTGGATTGATTTATATCTGGCCATTATGCCTGGTTCTGTAGGGGCTGATGAAGCAGGAATAGGGTTATTTGAAATAGGTTCAACACTCATATATATGTCACTTTTTTCCTGGTTTACTTTTAAAGCATTAACAAAGGGAAACCTTGTACCTGAAAATCACCCCTACTTTAAAGAAAGCTTTGATTATGAAAATATTAAGTAGTCTATTTGTCCTTTCCATATTATTTGCTTCCTGCGATTTAAACCGAAATCAACCAGGATACAGTTATTTTCCTGACATGGAGCAATCACGAAGTTATGAAACATACTCCGAAAATCCGGTTTTTAAAGATGGAAAAACAATACAACCTCCAGTAGAAAATACGATTCCAAGAGGCTCCATTCCCTATGATTTTGTGAAAACAGATGAAAATAGAAAATTGGCCGGAATTGAGCTTGTAAATCCATATGCTTCAGATTCAACTGTTAAAACGGAAGGTAAACGTCTTTACAACATATACTGTTGGCATTGCCATGGAGATAAAGGAGACGGGAAAGGTTTTTTGTATACAAGTGGAAAATACCCTTTCCCTCCCGGTAATCTATTGTCGCAAAAAATTGCCACTAATCCTGATGGTGAGATATTTCATGTAATATCCGTTGGATTTGGCGTAATGGGAGCACATCAGGGGCAGATCATGCCTGATGACAGATGGAAGATTGTTGCCTATATCAGACAAGAGTTGATTGGGAACTCCGGTAATTGAATTAAGGGGACGTCTAAAAACCTGTTTTTAACTTTCTAAATTAGCGGATTTTTTCAATTGCAAAAAATCGTAAAATTGCTCCTATTTTGTAATGAATTGTCTATAAGTTATTAGCACTTACACTTATTGATGTAAGGATAAATCTATCCCATTGAAACCTTGATTTTTAACTGTACGCATCTATTAATATTATAAGTTAAGTTCATCATTCCGATTTTAGCTTTTGCTCTTGCCATACCTATTGTTCTTACGATTGAACCATTCATGCTATTTTCTACAAATCCAAAAATATGTTCTACCCTGGCGCGTGTTCTGGATTTTTCTCGGTTGTCTTCTTTTTGCTTTTCAGTTAGG
>JBNKRV010000234.1:0-5272 GCA_050296935.1 Marinilabiliaceae bacterium
CGCCTTATAGAAGATAATAATACGAGAATAAAACTTCATGTACGGTTTGATGAAGGGGGCGCTGATAGTCTGTTAATTATTGTTATTTTAGTCTCAATAATTAAAGTAGGCTATCAGGCTCTACTCTACGCTGCAAGCCTAAAAGAGAGCCTTCATGCTAATTTTATCGTCTAAAAAAAATAGTGTATTCTGTTGAAGTTGGAGAAAATAATAGAATCAGGGTTTATTCTTGAAACCATAATGATTTTATTAAATTTGTGGAAATTTTATAGCAAAAATGAAAGATAAAGAAGGATATAAAGAAGATTTTGAAGGTGAAGTAACCTTAAGTTCTGAAGCTAGAGAATTATTAGGTAATAATATTCAGCAAGAAAAAGAGGAAATATATCCGTATAAAAATATCAATATAGGGAAGGACAACCTTTCTGCATTTCAGCTATACAGAAAGTTTAAAAATGGGATTATAAAGCTTGACCCAGAATTTCAGAGAGAAGGAAACGTATGGTCTCCAAAGCAAAAATCAGAATTAATTGAATCAATATTGATTGGTATCCCCTTGCCAATTTTATATATAAAAGAAAATAAAAACGGAGAATGGTTTATAATTGATGGTCGTCAAAGATTATCAACGATTTTTGATTTTATTGATAATGAATTTGAATTATCAAGACTAAACATACTAAGACACCTAAATAACTATAAGTTTTCTCTAAATGATGGATCTAATGAATTGATACTTTCAACTACTGAAAGAGGGAAAATTGAGGATGTGAATTTAACCTTACATATAATAAAAGAACCAACACCGGAAAAACTCACATATGATTTATTTGACAGAGTAAATAGAGGTGGCACTCGGTTGAATAATCAAGAAATGAGAAATGCCATTTATCAAGGAAGTGCAACAAGTTTTATAAAAGTTTTAAGCAAATTGGTAAGTTTTAAAAAGGCAACTTCATACATATCTTCAACAAGAATGAAAGATCGATATCTTGTGCTACGATTTGTTTCTTTTTATCTATGGAAAAAGAACATTTCAATTGATATTGATTCTAAAGAAGCAGCTAAAATTGAATATAAAAGTGATTTAGAAGATTTTTTAGCTAAATCAATGATGTTTTTAAATTCAATGAAATTCAGTGTTAAAGAAGAAGATTTTGACGATTTGATTTATGATAAGAACAGCCAACAGTTTGTTACAAAAAAGGATAAAACAATTGTTATAAATGAATCCGATGAATTATATCTTAAACTATTATATTCATTTGATGAATCAATGTCTAATATTTTCAAAGTATTTAAGGACAATAGCTTTAGATTGCCTAAAAAAGATGGAGGTGTTAGAAGACCGATAAATATGGCACTTTTTGAAATCGCCACATACTTTTTTATAGAACTTAGGAATGAATTCAATGAGAATAAGAAAATGATTGTTCAAGAATATTATAACTTAATAAACAATAAAGTATTCAATGAAACAAAAGATGATAAAGATGATTTCGTTAAAAGTTTAACTTATATTGTTGATAGTAATAAATCAGTATTCAAAAGGTTTGATATAATTGATAACAAAATCAAATACATAAAGAATAATGCTAAGTAGAATAAATATTAATAATTTTAAGTGTTTTAAGAATATTGAAATTGACTTAGGGCAAATTTCTTTATTTAGTGGCACAAACTCTTCAGGTAAGTCATCCGCAATTCAGGCTCTTTTGCTAGTTGATAATGCTTCAAAGAATCCAAGCTCACAATTAAATAGTGGCTGGTTAAATATTGGAACCTTTGAAGAAGCTCGAAATTTTATAACAAGAGCTGAATCGTTTTCAATCGAAGTTGTTTCTAAGGATGGTATGAAAGGAACTTTTACTTTCAGTGAGAATAGTGAAGTTGGATTTCCTAATATAGAATTAGGTATGCTTGTAAGAAAGATATACTATCTTTCTGCGCATAGGGTTGGCCCTAAAAATTCTTATGACAAAAATTTTAATTCTGAAAATATTATTGGTAATAAAGGTGAGTTTTTAATGGACTTGTTAAACAGAAATAAAACCTTTAATGTCGAAAAAGAGAGGATTATAGATAATGCTAGTTACACTTTAGAATATCAAGTAAATTATTGGCTTGACAAAATTACACAAGTCAAGCTAGATGTGGAAGATTTAGGTATTACAAATTTAGTTGCAGCCAATTATACATTTAATGGTAGTTCAAGAAAAGTACGTCCATATCATATTGGAGCAGGAATTAGCTATTTAATTGGGGTTATAATTTTAGGCTTATATATAAAAAAGGATAGTACTTTAATTATTGAAAATCCAGAAATACACTTGCATCCAAAAGCTCAATCTGATTTAGCTGATTTTTTATGCTTCATTGCAAATTCTGGAGTTCAGGTTATAATTGAAAGTCATAGTGACCACATATTCAATGGCATTCGAAAATCTGTATTCAGAGGAACTATAACAAATGAACAAGCAAAAATTCATTTTTTTAAAATGGATGAAAATAATTTATCAAAAAATCATTTGATTAGACTATCTGAAAAAGGAAAAATTCTTGATTACCAAGAAGGACTTTTTGACCAATTTGATAATGATTTGGATGAATTATTAGGCTTATAATCATGGATATCTTATTAAATGAGCTTTCGTTGCATAGTCAATTTGAAAATATTGACGATTTTTTAGACAATTCGTTTTCAAGGTTTGTGAGAATTTTCCATTTTTTAAATAAAATTGAAAATCCCCTTTTGAAAAACTATAATTTTTACAATTGTCAAATCACTGATAATGAAAGTTTTTATTCTTTGGTAACAAATAGAAAATTAAATAGAATTTCGGATAGTGTTAGGAAATATAAAACACTTTTAGATAAGATTCCAAACGAACCTTATTGGGAGGCCAATCAACAACAAGATATAAACTCTAAATATTTTTGGAACAATGAAGACGTTAGTGGTTCTTCAATAGCCGAATCCTACGCACGAGAAGCAATTTTGATTTCCTTTTGTCCTTCTAGAATTATTACTAATCCTCTTGTAGTTACGCAAGCAGATAATAAAAAAGAGATAAGCAATTATACGGATAATTCAAAGTTAGTTGAGTTTCTCTATGCTAACAAACATATAAGTTTTTCACAATATTGTAATGAACATTTTAAAGATACAAAACTGAATTTTGAATATATAAATACGGAAAAATCATTTAACAGTATTCAAACTGTTGATGATGAATCTGAATTTTTAAATTCTTTCAATTTGTTTTGTAATATGACATGGCAATCAATTATTGAACAAGGTGGTAAAGGGAAAAATAAAGTGGGTTTAGCTTACCAGCAGCATCATAATCAGGATGATTTTGCTAGTTACAACATATCATATTCGATTGATAAATTCAGATGCTCAAAACGATACCGTGCATTTGGTTATCGTAAAGGTAATGTGTTTTATCTATTAGAATTTGATTTAACCCATAAATTAAGCGATTAATGTGACAATGAAGGCCATCTACTCGATTATGCGTTCGGTTTTACTTTTTTAATTCTATCATTATTTTTCTTTTCTCGTCTTTAGAGTCAATGATTTCAAGTCTTGCGACTAAACTTGTCTCAATGCCAATAATTTTTGAAAAATCAACTTCATTCTCATTGATTACTAAACAATATTCCTCTTCTAATTGGTCATAGTTCTGCAAAACGATTTCTTTTTTAGATTTTTCTCTTAACAAATTCTTTAATTCTGTCAAAACAAAGTCTTTCGTGTAGATTTTAACAACACCATTTTTCAGAGAAGTATATTTAATTGTCTCTCCTGATTTCTTGATAACCTCTATACTCGCAATATCTTTCGGGTCAATAGAGTTTACATCAAATTTCCCATCTAAATTTTCATCAATTATGAATACAGGAGAAACAGGCTTTTTCCCTGTATACAAAATCTTACTAGAATTGTAATTTATCTTAATATCTTCTTTTATTGTAGGCTCAAAATCCCAGAATGTCCATTTTAATTGCTCATTGGTTAATACACAATTGCTGGGTTGCTGAGAAATTAATGAATCTTTTTCGATGTCTTTAAGATTTACAATAATTTCGGCTTTTCCTATTGTACCTTCCCAATTTGCTCCTGTACTTAACAAGTATGTGAAGAATCTTTCATTAGTACTTTTAAGCATTCCATAGGGCAATGAATATTCTACTTCAATTGATTTAGATTCTCCTTTTTGAAATTCACTTTCCCATAAATACCATTCCTCCTTAATTTGGTAAGGTTCTACTTTTTTACGATAATCTCTATCATAAATAAGTGAATCTGAGAAGTCAAAATCTATGGCTTTACCATTTTCTTTTACAATAAATCTGTTTGCTTCATCTACTTTACTTTTTTGTCGATAATAATGAAAAGTCATCTCGGGAAATCCAATTTGAAGTATTTCTTGTTCTCCAAGATTTTTCATATTGAACAAGCATTTAACTACAGAACTGTCATTATAAAGGTCAATGATAACTTTTTCGGACTCCATTCTGATTGAAGTATGTTCTTTGGGGCTTATTGACTTTGCTTTTATGGGATTCGGAGCAATGTCTGCGAACATATTTACATGCAAACAAAGAGTCAAAAAGATAATTGCAATTTTATTTATTTTCATAGTTTGTAGATTTTTGAACTCGCGTTTTTGCGATTAACTGACGCACAACGGACAGGTATATGCAAATGTGGGCGATTGCGGGCTTCAAACTTATCAAACCGAAACAATTTTGAAGCGGGCTGCAACCCTTGATTTTACTACTATCTAGCCCATTTTGTATATACATTGTGTGTGCCCTGCATGAGCAGCAGTGCACACACACCCGAAGTTCTTGAAAAAGTTTAAAAATACAAATTATCTTCAATAAACCTCGGGTGTGGGTCATTTTTATCCATAGGGTGCAAGTCCCGAGTGGGCTGAGGTAACGCTTCGAACCATTAGCAAGTGACACTTTTTGCTACTGCAAAAACGTAGTCGTCAAGGGTGACCTTGGGAGTGAAGGAAGTCAAACGGCAATGGCATAGCTATCATGAATACCTTATGAAATATATTATTCATATGAATAAATTCAGGTACTGACGGACAGAATTGTAGCGTAGCGAAAATCACAAATGCAATTGAAAAACTAAATTCAATTTGTAAACCTGATATGAGGCTATGAGGTTGGATAAGCAAGCACATCATTGTAACGTCCGAAACATCCAACTGGATGCAGAACCAGAATAGTAGATCAGGCAGGCATT
>JBNKRV010000235.1:0-4310 GCA_050296935.1 Marinilabiliaceae bacterium
TCGTCAAATAGTCCAAGTGGGTTAATGTTTTTCATCATTGATAAATTTATAGTGTAAAAATACCATTTTTACAGCGTAAACAATCATCAAGTTATTAACAAACAACACATTATATCAACAAATAGTTTCTAGAGATACCCATATGCTATTACTGTACCGCTTACTCCACCTGGATTAATTCATTTGAGCATCTTACTGAAAACATCGAAGTCCCTTGTGGTGAGCATGATTCTATTATACCAATTTCATTATGAGGATGGTGTTAAATGATTTCAGATATAGCATAAGGCGAACTTTTTTTAATGAAGAAGAAATTAGTATACCTGATAGATGTATATGCCATTATTCTTGTTGTGGCTTTTATCCAAATAGTGTTGTAAAAGTGGAGTACATTGAATAATCATTCAATAGCTACAAACTTTGTTAATTACAAGGATATAAGTGCTAATGCATCAGAACGGGCTGATAACTATCTCAAAGCGGCAGTGGCAGAGGGTTATACCAAACTAAAGGAAGTACATATCGCTGACTATCAAAAATATTTTAACCGCGTAAGCCTTGATTTAGGCAGTACAGATGCTGTTAGGCTGCCTACAGATACGCGTGTGGCACAATTTGCACAAGGTAACGATCCGCAATTAGCAGCGCTCTATTTTCAGTTTGGACGTTATTTATTAATCTCATCTTCAAGGGCAGGTGGGCAGCCTGCTAACTTGCAGGGGATTTGGGCCGATCAGTTGTTTCCGCCATGGGATAGCAAATATACTGTTAACATTAATACCGAAATGAATTACTGGCCTTCTGAAGTTACTGGCTAAACGGAAATGAATGAGCCATTAGTGAAGATGGTTATGGAGTTATCGGAAACCGGCCGGCAAACGGCACGCGATATGTATGGGGCAAATGGCTGGGTAATGCACCACAATACCGATATTTGGCGTATCACCGGGCTTGTTGATGGCGCTTATTGGGGTATGTGGCCAATAGGAGGCGCATGGTTGTCGCAACACCTGTATTATAAATATGAATTCAATGGCAATAAAGAGTATTTGCAATCTGTGTATCCCGTATTAAAGGAGGCTTCGGTTTTCTATTTAGATTTTTTAGTAGAAGAACCGGATAGTAAATACCTCGTAGTATGCCCTTCTATATCGCCGGAACATGGCCCTTCCGGGCGTGACGTTTCCATTACTTCGGGTGCAACTATTGATAATCAACTGTTGTTTGATCTGTTTTCCAGTACCATAAAGTCAGCAAATATATTAGATGTTGATGCTGATTTTGTAAAGAAATTGGAAGCGGCATTAAAGCGCCTGGCTCCTATGCAAATAGGAAAATGGGGGCAATTGCAAGAATGGATGTCCGATTCCGATGATCCTGACGACAATCATCGCCATGTGTCGCATTTATATGGCATGTTTCCTTCAAACCAAATATCGCCGTATAGAATGCCGGAACTGTTTTCAGCTGTTAAAACTTCGTTGTTGGCACGAGGCGATAAATCTACAGGTTGGTCGATGGGGTGGAAGGTTAATTTATGGGCACGCTTGCTCGATGGCAATCATGCCATGAAGTTAATTTCCGATCAATTATCTCCGGCGTTTGAGCTTAAAGTATCAGGCAACGGAGGAACATATCCTAACTTATTCGATGCCCACCCGCCATTTCAAATTGATGGCAACTTTGGATGTACCTCTGGTATTGCTGAAATGTTAATGCAAAGCCAGGATGGGGCAATTCACCTACTGCCTGCTTTACCCGATGCCTGGGGAAAAGGCACTATTAAAGGTTTTAGAGCCAGAGGTGGTTTTGTTGTTGATATTGAATGGCAAAATAGTCATGTGAAAATGGCCAGAGTAAAGTCAATATTAGGAGGCAATTGTCGGATTCGTTCTTATGTGCCATTAAAAAGTGAGGGTTTAAATAAAGCAGAAGGGACAAACAAAAATGAATTTCTCGGAGTTGCAAACGTTAAATCGCCAATTGTTCAGGATGAAAAAGCTATTGTGCCAGTTAAGTTAATGCAAGTTTATGAATGTGATATTGATACCCATAAGGGAGAGGTGTTTAAAGTTTTTATGAAAGAATAACATCATTAAGGTTCTGTTTTTCATTCAATAACTGTACCTGTTATCACTTTTTAAATCACTAATTGAGTCATCTCCATACCTGATATGAAACATCACAGCCCCTTTGAATGAGTATGATTTTATTAATTTGACCCTCTGATGTTGTATTTTATATATATAATGAAGACGAGGAGTGATCGATACATGACAGAATTAGGAGGATGTCTTTGGGATGAAAAAAAATCATTGCAAACCTTATTCGTATGAAAATGTTATTTAGGTGCAGACTTAATTAATTGTATTCATATGCATAAATATATAACCAGTATACCAACAGTATACCCAATGAAAATTGTATGGAGAGTTTGAAATGATAATTGGGCAAGGGATAATAGATGAGCTGATCGAAAGATGTATATAAATAGAATATCTAGTGTATATAAAAATAACTATTAACTAATTATGAAAATGAAGAAAAATGATTTAATGAGACCATTAGCATTTCTTTTAGTGGTTTTGGTTTTTGCAGGTTGCAAGAAAGGGAAAGAAATAGATCCGGTGCTAACAGTCTCCCTGACTGAGGTATCATTTGAAGGGGAAGGTGGAGTGGCCTCTGTAACAATTACATGTAATGATCAATGGGATATTGAAAATTCTGCTTCCCAGTGGTTACAAGTGAGCCAAACAACCGGGGACGCTGGAGATGCTACAATTCAGCTATCTGTCGAGGCAAACAAAACAGGTGCAGAACGTTCTGGAGTATTGTCGGTTACTTCAGAAAATGGACAAGCACGACGAATTACTGTTTCACAGGGATATGTCTATATCGTGCCATCTATATACCCATCTTATAATACCTCCCCCAAAGAGCCTGATGCCACTGGTATGGGAAGTAATGCCGTTGAGCTTGCTGCCAAAATAAAATTAGGCTGGAACATCGGTAACACTATGGAAGCTCCTGCAGTAACGGCGTGGGGTAACCCTGCCATCACTGAGGATTATATAAAAGCTGTAAAACAACAAGGATTTAATGCTATCCGAATTCCTTGTGCCTGGGACTGGAATTGGCTGGATGATTATTCTTGGGCTGGGGTTAATCTCCATATTGAAGATTACAAGACAGCCCGCATTAAATCAGAATGGCTTAACCGTGTAAAAGAAGTGGTTGGCTATTGTGTTAATAACGATATGTACGTACTTCTGAATATCCATTATGATGGTGGTTGGCTTGAGAGTAACTGCACACTGGCAAAACGGGATTCTGTGAATGCCAAGCAAAAAGCTTACTGGGAGCAGATTGCTACGGCAATGCGCGATTTCGATGAGCATCTGATGTTTGCCAGTGCCAATGAACCGGCTGTCAATACTGCAGAAGAGATGACAGCGCTTCACTCTTATCATCAAACATTCATCAATGCAGTTCGCTCTACAGGAGGTAGAAACAGCTATAGGGTGCTTGTAGTTCAGGGACCGGGTACGAATATTGAAAAAAGTAATGATCTGATGGACATGCCTAAGGATGAGATTGAGGGTCGTTTGATGGCTGAGGTGCATTTTTACAATCCGTCTCAATTCTGCATCTTGAATGAAGATGTAAGTTGGGGTAAAATGGCTTACTACTGGGGCAAGGATTATCATTCTGATATTGAGCCTGAACGCAATGCTACATACGGGGAAGAGGATGAAGTTGATCAGTCATTTAGTTTAGCAAAAAGCAAGTTTGTAGATAAGGGTATACCCGTAATAATGGGTGAGTATGGCACTTACAGGAGGGGTAATACTGAAAATAAACCTAAGGATTTGGATTTACACAATAATTCAGTGGATCATTGGATTACTTATGTTACAAGAAAAGCATTAGAAAATGGTTTAATTCCATTCTGGTGGGATACAGGTGTTGTTATTGATAGGTCAGATTACACAATAAAAGATCAGCCCACTATTGATGCTATTATGGCAGGAGCCCAATAATTTGAGAGTTATCTATTAAAAATTGATAATATTAAAAAAAGGTAATTCAATGCGATACAAGATTTTATTTGTTTTAGTTAGTTTGTCTTTCTTTTCATTATTTGCAAAGAAGGCTAAGCCTAAGCATAGAGAAGAAAGAGTTATCACTGCCAATTTTAATTCAGAAAAAGGGGCATTAAACACCATGTTCAACGAATGCGTTGGGGCTGGCAGGGCCAATGAAGGTCTTAGGGCTGATTGGCAGCAGCAATTGACTTATGTAAAGAATGA
>JBNKRV010000236.1:0-14788 GCA_050296935.1 Marinilabiliaceae bacterium
GGGGCTTGAAATTGGAGGTTTGGCCGCAATTGATATTGATAACCATACAGCATTCCATTTAGAGGCTGTCCAGACCATGGCCGATAAGGATCAGTCGCTTTCAAACTGGTATGCCGATATTATTTCTGAGCGCAAAACACAGCTGCACGAGCTTTCTTCATATTTAGTTGCTGATGCATGGTTTGCAAAACGTACGTTTGTCGACCAGATAACAAATGCTGATATGCACTTAATTAGCAGACTAAGAGATGATGCCAATCTGCGATATCTGCATCAGGGTGAGCCAACAGGTAAACCTGGCAGACCTAAAAAATATGATGGGAAAGTTGACAATAACAATATCGACTCAAGACACTTTAAGCTTGTATCAAAAGATGATCAGGCTGTAGTCTATAGCGCTATTGTGTATTCCATATCTTTAAAGCGCAACATAAAGGTTGTGCATGTTCTTTATTACAAACAAAAGAGAAAGCAGATTTATAAAATGTATTTCTCAACAGATATCAATATGGATGCTTCTGATATCCTAAAATTTTATCAAAGCCGTTTCCAAATTGAATTTATTTTTTGACAAGTTCGGTATTAACCCAAACTTGCCTAAAAATAAAAAGAAGGCAAGAGAACTATTATATTTATAGCACTATTGCCGCTTAAAAGTTTAATGAAGTATTGTATTAACTCTTCTTTTAAATTTCCTTCTGATAATAAATTAATCGGATTTTTTGTCTTGTTTCACCGTATTGTAACACTCATTGATACCTTTCATTCTTGGACAATCGTAATAGTAATCACAATCATTACAATTACCCTTACTCTGACTACTGGATAATAAAGTTTTATTTTTATCAGTTTCTATTTCATCAAAATCATGCATTCATTTATCAATTAATGATTTTGCCTTTGCAATTTGCTCAGGACGTAAATCTACAGGAACTTTCATAAATCCTAATTTATCATAAATCATATATATGGCACAATTTTTTGGTTCTCCATTGCAGAATAACTGAACATTTTTCTCATAATTTATATCCATTGTAGGCGTTTTTTTAGCAAAATACCTACATAATATTTTATTATTGCAAGAGCTCACTTGGTACCTCCTTTCTTATAATTGTCCACAATTCCTGAGCAAATACTGTTAAATTATCTACATCTGTTTTAGTGTAATCAGTCTCCTTATTTCCAACTCCAAGTACACCTGCAATATGATCACCCTCAGTAATTGGAATATTAAAATGGCGAACCACATTAACATGTCCAGATGGATATCCCTTTTTAGTAGGTTTTACTAAACCAGCATAATCATTTGTTACTACAGGTTTTCGCTCTCTTACAGCATCACCCCACAATCCTGTCTTTTCTAAAGGATAAACGATTGGTTTATCAATCATGGCACAATTTGCCATTGCTGAATTTGACCAGCCAAGCATAACCAAAGTATCTTCGGTTGAATTCATTACTGCAAAATAGCTAATTTTACTGTCTGTAATATTAGCCGCTTCTTCAACCAAAGAGCTTAACAACTGTTGTAATGTTGTATTCTCTAACAACTTTACATTTTTAATTGCATTTTCTACTTTTCCCATAATTAATTTTTTAATTAAATATTAAAAATGTACTAACCTTTTATTATTATAAGGACTAACGTATCTATAACGTTATTGTATTTATATGCATATGGCTACATAACGACAATGTCTAGATAATATATTTAGTTGTTTTGCCAGTCTAACTTAGCAACTAGTTTTTCCTATAAAAAACAGGATACTCAATTGAAGTTACAAAATTATTTTGAACAATCTGTTAATACGTAAATACTTATTACCGGCCTTTATTCTGTTATTTTCGATAACAATAATGGCACAGGAACAGAAAAAAGATGAAAATACCATACCTTGCAAACAGGTGGTGGAAATGAATATTGAAGAGTTGTCGGCTTATGATCCGGAGGAGATTATGAAACTGATGAATATTATAGAAACCTCAACTATAGAAGAGTTATACCGAATAAAATTCAAAATGCTACTTCTAATTCACTTCGTTCCTAGAGTAGCTTGAATTCAGCCCGGCATTATACCGGCGCATTTATTGTTTTAATTGGTATTATATGACTTGTTATTAAATAGTATCTGTCCATAAAGTCGGGTATTTGGAGTATAAAGTTTAAATATATGGCTTGTGAAAAATTCAAACCGTAGTATACTAGTGTATATAAGGGTTTGGATTTTGAGCAACAACTCAGTAGCTGGACTTTATAGACGAACACTAAATAAGGGTATTACTTCAGTGCCTATATCTGAAGAGAGCCTTTTTGATTCTCCATTATCTACATCAGTATTAAGTCATAATCAGGTAATTATACCAATATCCCAATGGAATTGGTATAATAACTCAATTTTAAATTCAAATAGTATATACTACTAACGGTTGCACTCCATCTGCAACCGTTTTTTTGTTTAATACATTCATGTAATTAATCAATTCTTTAGTCAAAAATATTTCAGCTTTCATATTGTAATAACTACATCCTCACAAAAAAACTCAAGCACCTTATTACCAAACATATAACACAACATTACAGCCTTAAAAATTATAGCAAATGATACCACAAATCTCCATAATATAACATTACAATAAACCATTTAAATAAAATTCATTCCAATATTTAAAATACTTTAATATTTTTACGACCTCATAGTGCAACCTCAAATTATTATAATATGAAAAAAATGATGACTGTGCTGTTAATGATTTGTATATCATTTTCGGTATCAGGCCAACAATCAATGTTTAAAGCATTGTTTATGTTTAACTTTGCAAAGTATATTGAATGGCCAAACCAAGAAACAAACAAAGAGTTTATTATCGGAGTTTATGGACATGACGACATTGTTCCTGAATTAATTAAACTTGCAGGAGCTCGAAAAATTAACAACAAAAGTATTGTTGTTGTTAGTGTAAAATCTCCAAACGAAGTGCCTAACGCTAATCTATTTTACCTTCCAACATCAAAATCTGACAAAATAGGAGAAATTACTTCATTTTTTGCATCAAAACCCACATTAATTATTAGCGACAAGGAGAATCTTTGTAAATCAGGAGCCGGTATAAATTATACTACTCAAGGTGGAAAAATGAAGTATGAGATTTGTAAACACAACATTATCTCACACAATTTAAACGTAGATCAAAAATTAATCTCTTTAGGAATTGAAGTAACCAAATGAAATCGACTAACATGCAACTAAACAAATATTTTTCCCTGGCTTTTATTATGCTCTTTTCTGTTGTAATAATGGCACAGGAACCCAAAAAAGATGTAAAAACCATAACCAGAGAACAGGTTTTGGAAATGGATATTGAAGAATTATCCGCCTACGATCTTGAAGAAATTATGAAAATAATGGATATTGTAGGTGCTTCTACTATAGAAGAGTTATATGAATTACTCCTAAATAAAGATGTAACTTCGGCTTCTAAATCGGAAGAGAGTCTTTTTGATTCACCATTATCAACTACGGTTTTAAGCTATGATGAAATTTTAGAATCCGGAGCGACTTCGATTGAGGAAGCATTACGGCTTGTACCTGGCGTTATTGTCAGAGAAAAAACCAATGGTAATTATGATGTTCAAATCAGAGGCGGACAAAACATGCCCATGAATAACTTATTGCTATACGCAGAAAATACGACCACCCTGGTTATGATAGACAATCGTCCGGTTTTTAATTATGGTATGGGAGGAATATTATGGGAAACCTTACCCGTTAGCATAGGTGAGCTGGACAGAATCGAAGTAGTAAGAGGTCCTTCAAGTGCATTATATGGCCCTAATGCTGTAAATGGAGTTATTAATTTGATTACTAAAAATCCAGATGCTGAAAGTCCATTAGTAAATGCTAATTTTGAGGGCGGATCTCTAAGTACACTGATTGGAGATATTAATGTTAAAAAAACATTTAGCGACAAGTTTGCTGCCGGAGTTTCTTCATATATTGAAAAAAGAGATCGAAATAGCGATAAAATATACTCCATCTATGATGACGAATATATTGATCTGGAAACATATGACGAAAGAAACTCGGCTAATCTTTGGAGCAACGATGTAGCTTCTGAGCTTTTTGATGATCCTCGTGAAGCTAAAAATAAATTAGGCTTTAATGCATATCTGAATTACCAAGCAAACGAAAATATCAAGTTTGATATAAATGCCGGCTATTTAGATGCTTTGGCAAACACCTCAACAATTGGTGATAACCCAACACCATATAACATCAGATCATCTTATGGTTATTATTCTAATTTTAATGCAGAAATATATGGTTTCAACTTTATGGCTGCCTCTAACAATGTTATTCAAGATTTTAATAAAGGGCATAAAGGATGGACACAGGCTACAGAGCAATATAATTTAAACTTAGATTACCTGATCAAAGTAAATAAATTAGATATTCGCCCGGGGATCAGTTACCAGTCTGTACATTACGACGATAGAAATTATATAGATCAGTTAGGAGAAGGGTATTTTAATGATCGTATGACATTAAGAAATTATGCCTTGAGTGCAAGATTCGACTATTCTCCAATTGATCAGTTACGTTTTGTGGCTGCCCTAAGAACAGAAAAATATAATGTACCTGACAAATGGATGCCATCATACCAATTTATTGGATCCTATAAAGTAAATGAGAATAATTTGCTAAGAGCTGTATTTTCAAGAGCCAACCAAAGTACGTTTATGATTAATGCCTTTAGTAATTATACCTGGAATAGAGACGGCTTGGGGACCCCCGAATACATAAGATTTGATGGAAATTCAGATCCCAACATGATGGTTATGGATATGGTTGAACTAGGTTTTAGATCTCGACCAAGTAAAAATCTATTAATTGACATTGAGGCATTTTATAACAAGGCAAAAAATTTTAGTGCTTTAATGCCAGATAAAATAGAAACTGTAACATTTACTGATCCAACTTCCGGATTAGATCCGCAGTTAGGACAATTTGCAAAAACAACTCTATATACTTCACATAGATCACTTGATCTTGAAAGCAAACAATATGGATTAAGCATTAGTGCAGATATGGTTCTTTCAGAGAAATTAATTATGAAAGCACATATGACGTATCAGAAAACAACTGTTGATAATTTTATGAATTATAGCAGAGATCAAATTGCTATAATTCAGTCCGCATATGTTCCTGGTATGCAAACAGATATTGAAGCATTCCTGACAGGAGCTAGCCAAACTCCTCCTGCTCCATTATACAGTTCTGATGCTCAACCGGATCCTTCAACTTACAAAAACAATTTTGATAACGAGGCAATCCCAGCATTCTGGGGTAGTTTAGGAATTACATATAAACCTGTTAAAAAATTATCTATTACAGCTCAAGGATATTTTTATGACAAATATTATATGTATACTCAGTATGATAGTAACGCAAAACGTTTATACATAGCAGGAATAAATCCTTCAAATCCTTATAAAGATGTACCTACTGCTATTGTACCTGAAGTAAAAGGAAAGTTGGATTATACCGGCAACATTGTTGGAAAGTTTTTACTAAATGCCAAAGTAAACTATCAATTATCAGATAATATTGATGTTTATATCAATGGTCGAAATGTATTAGACAATGACAAACAAGAATTTATGATGATGGATAAAATCGGAGCATTATACCTAGCCGGAATAAATGTTAGTTTTTAATATTTCTCTTTATATAAACAGACAGGGCCCTCGTTATGAGAGCCCTGTTTTTTTTATAAGAGTACCAGATCAAAAATCTTCAATTAGACTTTACCTTCATCCACTTTTTTAGCAATCCCCATACTTCTTCTTTCCTGGCTTCACTCAGATTATTAATTCTTGCCCTATGAGAACCATTGGGCTTAACTACTTTATAAGACCTCGACATACCAGTTACATCCAAAGAAGTGGCTCCCCATGGATCATATTCTCCGCAAATAAGAACCATTCTGGGATTTCTCTTTTTTAGTTTTTTTACAACCTCAAGCATAGTGCTCTTGTTATACGTAAGGGTATCACCTCCGGGAGCAAAGATTGAATTATGTACCGTATCCTCTTTTATGCAAGTCATTAAAGGTTTTAAATCACCTGGTACATAAGTATAATAACCTAACTCTTTATATGCCTGATAAAAGAATGATTCATAAGTTTTCATCATAGAATCGGTAAAATAATCAGGACTGGCTGCTTCAATGAAATGATTCAATATATTTTCGTTGGTAGCATCCCTTTCTGGTATGTTATTTATACTTTTCCCCCATTGCCAAAAAGCAAACGGATATTCCAGAACAGCTAATTCATAAGCTTTCTCATATCCCATAGAATACTCCCAATTATTTGCTTTACATTTTTCTTTAAACAAGGGCAGGATCTCCCCTTTCCTTTCTAACACCAATTTCTGAAAATTATCAATCTTCGCTCTATCTTCTGCAGTGCCCACATGCTTAAAAAAATCTATTAATCTGGGATCTTCTT
Organism: Marinilabiliaceae bacterium; assembly: GCA_050296935.1. Lineage (GTDB taxonomy): Bacteria > Bacteroidota > Bacteroidia > Bacteroidales > Marinilabiliaceae > Saccharicrinis. The sequence continues at coordinate 6,512 of JBNKRV010000236.1, forward strand.
TTTCCAGATTTACAGGAGCAACATATGGAACCGAAACGCTCACATCATTAGGATAAAACGAACGATGAAACAATGTGGTTTGTCCACCTTTACTTATTCCTGTAGTTAACCATTTTCCATGATAAACCTTTTTAAAAAGCTTAATAATTTCATGATGATCATCAGCTGCATTTTTTACAGTTAAATATTTCCAGTCCTTATTTTGGGGTGTTGACTCCATAAAATACCTGTGCTCCACAATAAGCTGATTCGCTTTCAGTTCACTGGCTAGTTCGGTTAGATAATTTCCGGGAGCAGAGTAGCCTTCCGTTACCATAACAACCGGAGATTTTACATCCATATGGTTAAGCCAAATCCGTTGCTTAAATTTTCCTGCCGCAGGATTTGTATGATCAAGAAGTTGCGTTATCATTATTAGATAAGACTCCTGATACCCTGGGAAGGTATTTATTTTTGTAACCTCAATTTGATCAAACTCTTTAAGCTTGGTTAGTAATCTACTTTCTGTTTGCGCATTTACAATAATAGCTACAAACAAAAGACTCAAAATCAAATTTCTTTTTAATCTCATTATATTAATTTTACTATTTTCTTTCTCGGTATAATTATAAGTGGAAAGTCATATACTTTGCTTAAAAAACATGACCAATCTAAGGCTAACTTCAAAGTAAATTAACACATATCATGAGCTGTTCTGTTTATAATTTCCTCCTGTAACTCAATGGTTAAGTCGTTAAAATAATCGCTATAACCTGCAACTCGCACTATTAAATCCTGATATTTTTCCGGATGAATTTGTGCATCTCTTAATGTATCTGCATCAACAACATTAAATTGTATATGATGCCCCAACTGATTAAAATAAGTTCGGATTAAATGCGAAAGTTTTACGATACTCTCCTGATTATGGAAAAACTGTGGTGTAAATTTCTGATTTAATAAAGTACCACCTGTTTTGGTATGATCAATTTTCAGCATAGAATTTATAACTGCTGTTGGTCCATTTCTATCCGCCCCCTGCACCGGAGAAATACCTTCAGATAATGGTTCTGTCGCTTTTCTTCCTTCCACCGAGGCCTGCATTACCTGACCAAAGTATATATGACAGGTTGTGGGTAACATATTCACTCTAAAATGACCTCCTCTTGGCGTTTTTCTATTGTTTATCAGGTTGTAAAACATCGTAAACACCTGAACTGCTTGCTCATCTGCATAAGCATCATCATTACCAAACTTTGGCGTTTCATAAATCAAGTGGTATCGCAACTCCTCTTCTCCTTTAAAATTATTATCAGTAGCAATCACCAATTCTTCAAGTGATAATTTATGCTGATCATATACATTGTATTTAATAGCCGTTAATTGATCTGTTATACTCCCCAAACCAACTCCTTGTATGTAACTTGAGTTATATCTGGCTCCCCCATTATTATAATCTCTGGCATTTGAAATACAATCATCAATAAATAACGACAAGAAAGGAACTGGCAGGTTTTCACCAATTAGAGTTTCTATCTTGCAATTGCCATCAATCTTAATATCCACAAAGTATTTAAGCTGTTTGCTAAAGGCATCCATTAATTTTTCAAAAGTTGAGAACTCGTCAACTCTTCCTGTTTGAATGCCAATTTGTTTTCCGGTACAAGGATCAATACCATTATGAAGTGTTATCTCTAATACTTTAGGAATATTAAAATATCCGGTTAACCAATACGCTTCAGTTCCAAAAGCGCCTGATTCCACACACCCACTGGCTCCTCCATTTCTGGCATCCACAATATCCTTACCCTGATTAACCAATTCCATTACTATGGCATCCGTATTAAAATAGGAGGGCTGTCCAAATCCGGTTTTGGTAATATGTAAGGTTCTTTGAATAAATTCATCAGGATTAACCTTACTTATTTGAACCATAGAACTAGGCTGAAGTAAACGCATCTCCTCAATAACATCTAAAATCAAATACGATAATTCGTTCACAGCATTGCTCCCATCGGCCTTTACTCCTCCCAGATTAATTAAGGCAAAATCAGTATACGTATTACTTTCCTTTGCTGTAACACCCATTTTCGGAGGTGCTGGTTGATTATTAAACTTTACCCAAAATGACATCAATAATTCCTTAGCACCCTCTTTTGTTAAAGTACCTTTTTCAATATCATTAACGTAAAATGGATAAAGATGCTGATCAAGTCGGCCCGGGTTAAATGAATCCCAGGGATTCACTTCCGTAATGACTCCAATGTGCACAAACCAATAATATTGCAATGCCTCATGAAAAGTAGCTGGAGCATTTGCAGGCACCTGTCGGCATACTTCAGCCATTTGTTCCAATTCCGCTTTCCTATTAAAATCAGATTCTCTTAAGGCCATATTTTCTAATGCTATAGCATTACGTTCCGCATATATTAAAATGGCTTCAGCTGCAATCTCCATACCCTTTAACTCTTCCAGTTTATCACTTGCGTCGGGATCGTTATCTGTATTTAAGTCCTCTTTTACTTTCCTAATATCATCAATAATATCCAGAATTCCCTTTTTGTATATTTTGTCTCCTAAAACGGTATGCCCCGGTGCTCTTTGCTCCTGAAATTCGGTAAAAACACCTGCTCCATATGCTTCTTTCCATTCTTCAGACATCAAATCCATTATTTTATCGCGATTACTGATGCCTTTCCAGAATGGAATGATGGTGGACTCATATAGGTCTTTGGATTCACTATCGACACTAAAGCTTACCTTTTTACGATTGTTCAGAATTTCTAAATCCTCAATAGTGTGCAACGACACTTCAGGATATGTATACGTAGCCTTTGGAGAAGGTCCCCGTTCACCAACAATTAATTCGCCATCATTAATACACAACTGTTTATTCTCAAGGATATATTTAAAAGCCAAAGCTCTCTTTACGGGTTGAGAATATTCATTTGCATTCTTACTCTTATAAAACTCAGTTATTAAAGCTGCTCTTTCTGTAGAAATGGTATTGATAGCTTGTAAAGATTGATTTCTCAGTTTATTTATTCTTTTATTCATGTCTGTTTATTTTAAATCATTAATACCTAAAATCACAAGCCTTATTATAAACTTCCAATAGTCACCTTTGTATCCAAGAAATCTAACTTATTTTTGATAGGAATAAGATCTTCTGATGATTGACTTTTTAGCATACCCATTTCATAAGGAATCCCAAAACGATCGTATTTTGATTTCCCTGTATCATGAAATGGTAAAAGATTGATTTCCTGAATACCTACAGCTTTATCTTTTAGGTACAAACTAATATCTTCAATAAATTCCTTTGAATCATTTATTCCCGGAATAACAGGAATTCGAACGATTACATTGGATGATTCCTTTAATAAAGCTTCGAGATTTGACAGAATTGCTTTATTGGAAACTCCTGTATACTTTTTATGACTTTCTTCATTCAACATTTTCAAATCGAAAAGAAACAAATCACAGACTTCAGCTATTTTTTTGATTTCTTTTTGAGAACATAAACCAGACGTATCTATTGCTGTATGTATTCCATTTTGCTTACATGCTGATACAATCTGATATAAAAAATCACATTGCCACATTGGTTCTCCTCCTGAAAAAGTAACTCCACCTCCACTTTGCTCAAAAAAATGCTTATCCTTTAGTATTTCCTTCAGTAAATCATCCACATTAATCATTCTGCCGATATTTTGCTGATATGAAAATATTTTCCCATCCAACTTTCTTTCTAGCATAACAGATTCAAAATCTGATGAAATACTTTCAGGATTATGACACCACAAACAATTCAAAGGACATCCTTTAAAAAATATGGTTGTACGAATACCCATTCCATCATTTACCGCAAAGCGCTTAATGTCAAATATTTTTCCCTGCATAAAAACGTATGTATTACTAACCCACTATAGATATAAACAGGTCAGCACTTTATGCAATGCATAAGTGATTCTGCTTATAAATTATTAAACGATATTGAGATTTTACTATAAGTTAAATCCATTAACTTATTAACCTCAGTTCGACTAAAATAAAAAGCTCATATTTTAGTCGAACTGAGCTTATTAGTATGTTTCGAAAACATGGAAAGTAATAAAATCAACAAATCCAGCACTCAAAAAGTCCTTTACCAGATTTGTTTAAATTTGAATGAATAAACGATACCATAGCTGTACTATTTTCGAATATAAAAATAGTCATTCACCAGATATTTTAAAAGATACACAGCTTATTTGAAATCAATCTATTATAAAAAGAAAAAAGGAACGACATGAGTACATGAATAAGGGGGAGCACATTAAATATCAGGAATCATTTTCCATTGCTACCTTTATTTCTGAAGGTATATTTCCATTGATTAGATCCAAAAGAGTAACACTATAAAAATAGTTGTGAATCATCTTATTTAAATTGCCCCAGAATTTAAAGGTTTTACAAAACTCTTCTAACTCACATTTTATTGCAGCGTTTAAGCATTCAATAATACTTACTCCTGCTTCAAAGGCATTGTGTATATCTAATATAGTGATTTCAGAAGAATCTTTCGCCAGGATGTAACCACTTTTACGCCCCTTTACATTTACAATTAATCCGGCGGCTTTTAATGCACTAATTATCTGATCAAGATATTTCACAGATATTCTCTGACGTTCAGCAATATCTTTTTGATAAACACCTTTTTGATCTATATCTTCTGCTATCTCTATCATAGCTCTTATTCCGTATCTTATCTTGGTACTAAATCTCATTTTCCAGCTCGTCCTTTTCAAATAAAAATAAAATTTTAAAAGTAATAAATACTTCATCTTTTACTTTTATAACACCAAAAAATTTTTCGGGTGGGTTAATTCCAAAATCTGTTAGTCTTATTTTAAGTTTACCTGCTAATTCCCATTCGTTATAATAACTTTTGTTCCATTCTGATATACAATCATAACTATTGGTTACGCCGTTAAGTGTAATTTTAATGCTATGATTCGTCTGTATTGAATCATTCAAAAGCTCTTTTGAAAATTGTTTATCTCCTAATGAAATTTTAATTAACGGATGTTCATCTGCATTAATAAGTTCAAGAAAGTCTTTTTGCATTAATTTAGAATCAGCTTTAAATTTACTGGCAGGAATTGAAACTCTCAGTTTATTTTGTACACTGGTATCCTTAGCGTCGAATGATGAAAATGATTCTTCACTATATACTAATTGAAATTCATTAATATTTGTTGAGCCTTTAATAACAATATTATCAAATATATAAGACCCAAAACTTCCCCCTACAACTGAAAAATCCAACGCAAAAATTGAACAATGTATAGTAAGAAAAATAATAACAATATATTTCTCTTTCTTTTTCATTTGTTCTTCCTCATTAAATTGTAGCTATCCGGAATCCCGGATAGCTTAACTCTTATTTTTCTATTGACAAGTCATTAGAAAGCAATAGCTGCTTCAATCACTAATCCATTAAATTTAGCTCCATCATAATAAGCTTTTCCTCCCGCTTCAGGTCCATCATAATTCTGAGTTACATAATCAGCCTTAATCAAAATATTGTCTGTCATATTCCAACCTCCACCTAAATTAAGTCTGTCTACTGATGATTCTTCACCTTCTTTACTGATCACTTTATTATAGCGTCCACCTAAATAGAAACTACCTACACGATACAATAGTTGAACAGCTGACTGAGTAAAATGTTGATCACTACCTCCTTTAACACCTTTCATGTCTTCAAGTATTGTAAACAATTCAAGACCCTTATACTTAGCAAAAATATTAAACATATAACTATTCATCTCCGTCTGACCACTTCCCGGACTCCAACGTCCTGAACGGAAATTATCTTCACCTTGCAAATCCATTACACCATAATATCTGGCACCAGCTCTGTCTCCATCCCACAAATATGTTCCAGTCGGACTATCTCCCACATGATAACCTGAAACAGTTCCCCTGATTCTAAAATCGTCATTGACCTGTTTGTCATATCCTAATTTCCAGTTGAACACAAGATCTTCACCTAAATCCCCACCTCTACCATAATTTAATCTACCATTATTGGTTGCAAAAAGAACAATTAAGCCATCTTTTCTGAATAACACTTCTAACCCTGGATTTGTAGTGTAATTATCCATAATAAAGTTTCCTACAAATGGATTATTAACCACATAAGCGTTTGTGCTTCTAAAAAAATGAGCATCACCATAGTCAGGATTCATTACTCCAACTCTTATAGTTAAATATTTCATTAATTCCTCTGCAGCTGGAAGAAATGGTAAATAATCTAATGTAAGGTATCCACCTTCAACCCATGCTTCTTCATGGTGACGTGACGACATAAAATTATTGACATACAACTGAATACCCGGTGCTAAATCAACAGTCAGTGACAAGTTAGCTGTAGGTAAATTAAAATTATTTTTAAGATCCTTCAACATTGCTGTATCTGCACTAATTCCTGCCAATTCATGATCTAAATTCTGAAGTTGAATTGCATATGCACCTCCAACTTTCACTTTTACATCCTTAAAGTCATCTTTATTTATTTTTTCAGCTTCAAATTGCTGAGCCTGAATTGATACAGCCAGAAATAACACGGCTAATAAATAAGCTATTCTTTTCATAACAAACTGATTTAATTAATGTTAAACCTATTATTTAATTATAATACTTAAGGGCTACTTTTTATTGTATATCAATTTAAATGCAACTTTGATTTCATCTCCTGTTTTAATAGTTCCCATTAAAGCCACGGGAGGCTCAACATCAAAATCTGACATCTTCAAGTCCACACTACCTTTTATTTCTATTGATCCATTATCATTTATTTTATAATTGAAATCTTTAGTTAGCTTATTTGTTTTACCTGCAATATTTAAATCGAAAGTGGTTTTCAGCTTGTTTTCAAAAACAGCAACAGATACTACTGTTACTATAATTTGAGGATGATCATCTTCTTTAAGTGCATCGTAGGCTTTTCTATTCATTAAACTATGTTCACTTTTAATAGAAGTTACATTAACAGTAAAGTGACCAGAAGCAAACTCTCCAAAATTATTTTCAGAAGATAGAATAAAGCTCCCCTTTAAATCCTCAACAATCATTTCCCAATCATGAATTGTTGAAGTTCCGATTACAGTCATAGAACTCTTGACTCCATCAAGCTTATAATTAACTTGAGCAGACACTTGAATACCTGCAGCAATCAATATAATTGCTAAAACATATCCCACATTCATTTTAGTAACACCCTTCTTCATATCTATGCTATTTTTAACCTTTATACTACTTTTCCTACTTTACCTGTAGTATAAGTTAATGTATTTTTCTCATTAATTCCAAAACATTTTAGTTAAAAGGATATTTTACAACTATATAGTATTGATATTCTGCAATCTAACTCAAAACACAAAAAACACAACACACATCGTGAATTACAATACCAAAACCACGATAACAACCTATAAACAAATAACATATACCTATACTAATTAGTGCCTGTAAATAAAGTCAGGTGTTTGGACTATAAAGTTTAAATACAAGGCGTGTGAAAAATTCAAACCGCAGCATATTTGCATATATGAGGATTTGAATTTTGAGCAACAGCGCAGTAGTCGGACTTTATAGACGTACACTAATTAACCTTCATATGAAAAGTCAATTACCACTCAAAGCCCACGTTATCATACACTATTAACCTGAGTTCGATTAAAATTTTAGAATTCAGATTGACATAAAAGGCTGATATACAAGGCAAATTTTGCAGGGCTAGCTCGCTAGTGTGAAGATTTGGTATTACCCGAACTATTACTTCTTTTGCCATCATATGTCCACACAAAAGGCTTAGCCCGTTCTTTATTGTAAGTGTCAACATACTGTATTATTTGATTAGCCAACTGCTCTTTACTGTGCCAAACTGCACCTTTTAGAACATCCTTGGATAAGATATTAAACCATATTTCTATTTGATTCAGCCATGAAGAATAAGTTGGGGTAAAATGTATTGTCATTCTTTTTTTTGAGTCTACCCATTTTTTAACCTCCTTATCTTTATGTACATTTAAATTATCAGCAATTACATGCAGTTGCTTCCTTGGGTACTTCCGGTATATCTTTTTTAGAAACCGCAGAAAATTTTGTGCATTGTTTTTGTCCATTGTATCTGCGGTAACCTCTCCATTATGAACAGACAGGGCTGCTATCAATGATACTGTACCATGCCTTTTATAGGTAGCTGTCAGTCGCTTTGGATTACCAGACCTTAAGGGAAGTTCTGGTTGC
>JBNKRV010000237.1:0-4544 GCA_050296935.1 Marinilabiliaceae bacterium
TCAGTAAATGATTGATTTACAATATAAATTTTTGAGACATAGCGAGCTATGGTGATAAAATTTAGAGCCGTAAATCGATTATTTAATGAAAAGCTATGATTTTCATTAAATAATCGATTTTCTGCGTCATATTTGCTTACCATAGCCCGCTATGCTTTCGCAAACATTCCTTGAAACTCAATATTTATAAGCGGAAACTCTCATGCTTTGCATAAAAAACTGATCTACTTCGTTAAATTTATCGAGCTAGCCCTGCAAAATTCGCCTTGTATATCAGCCTTTTATGTCAATCTGAATTCTAAAATTTTAATCGAACTCAGGTTAAAACACCCGAAGTATCCAATATTTTTGTTTCAACGAAAAAACTTAAATATCATGGAATCCTTCAGGCGAAATAAAAAACCTGAGTTCAATTAATAATATATTAATCGAACTCAGGTTTCAGGTATTTTGTAATAACACTTAAGTTATTATCCCCAATTTCTAATGAAGTACCTGTGCTTCATTATTAAAAATTCACGCTAAAAGAAGCATGTACATTTCTTCCAATAGCATAAATAGGGGTTGGGGTTCCTCTAACCGATCTGCTTAAATGTTCATAATAATTTTCGTCAAGTAAATTAGTGATACCAATATTTACATTAAACATACTTGAAATATAATAAGCCAAATTAATATCTAAAGTAGTAAATGATGGCGTTTCTGTTTCACCAAATTCGGTAGATATGCGCGATTGTTTCAGAACATGTCGAAAATTAATTTCAGGTGAAAGCTTGTTTTTCAAATAATGACCAATGATAGCATATCTAAAATCCAAAGGAGCAATTTCAGGTAAGGGTTCGTTCAATTCATTATTTTGGGCATAGGTATAGGCCAGTCCTAATTGATGTTGTAAACCGGCACCTAAAACCTGTATCCAATTCACCTCAAAACCCGTTTTAATAGCGCTACTAATATTTGTAAATCGTCGAACACCCGGACTGTTAGGGAGGCGAGGTGAAAGATTCGGATCAATTACTGATGAGATGGCATCGTTCATAAATGAAACAAATACATCAAAATCAAATCCGGTTTTATCTGAATTCCAGTTAAAGGCAAAATCTATTTGGTTGTTTTTCTCAGGATTAATATGTGGATTACCAACCATTTCATAAGGATCTTGTCCCACAGGAAAATAATTGATAAAACGTTCGGTTAAACTCCCACCGCGCTGTGCATGACCAAGCCATAATGACAAATTCATGTTTTCGTTAATCATTCGAGCAATACCGACACTTACATTTGGGTAAACCTGAATTTTATCGGTGCCGGAATACGTTTCTGAAAATTCCGGACTCGGATCTTGAAGTTCAGCTTTTAGCATCTCAAGTCTGCCGGAAATAATAAATTTGTAACGAGAGGTATTAAGCTGATATTCTGTAAAAAGTCCGCTTTTGGTGATTTTACTATCCTGCCACACATTATCAGTAGCTGATTTTCCTGTATTTGGACCCATTAGAAAATCGCGTACTCTCGTTCCATCCGCACCTTCAATTCTTAAATCGAACCCCGAATACATATTGCTATTTGAAAAAAGCCATTGCCCTTCCGATCTGGCACCGTAATTATACGTGTTCGCAGTTGTTGAGGCATTCATAGGTCTCGGATCAATTCTTTTTAAAAGGTTGTCCATTTTGTGATCAACAAAAGAACCAAAAACAGAGGTGTTCCATGATTTCAGATGCTCTTTGTTTATAGCAATATCATGCCTGATATTGAATAGCCAGGTGTTATCACTTCTTAAATCCATAGGAAGTGCCGGAAAATCCGCATCATGAGCTACATTGTAAATCGTCAACAATCTTAATTGCTGATTCGATGAGGTTTTTAAACCCAGATTAAAACCAAAACTGCCTCTTTCAAAATCAGCAGGGATCTGATTGTTATTGCCCGATTCATAATCATCCCCTGTAGACCATGAACTTAAAACGCTGAGATCATAATTTTTTCCACTAAATCCAATTTGACCTTCGTTCTTAAAAACTTCTCCATTATTCTCGTACCCTGAAGAAATTCTTCCATATATATCAGGAGTACTGGTGAAACGTAATTTTGTTGGCACAAAATTAATGGTTGCTCCAAATCCTGTTCCATAGCGTAACGCATGCGGACCTTTTAGCACCTCAATCCTGTCCATCATATTCGGAGCCATTTGACTGGTAGGTGGATCCATTCGGTTTGGACAAGCCGCGGTAGCACTTTGAGCGCCATTCATCACAATATTGAGTTGGTCGTATTTAAAGCCTCTGAAAACAGGGTCGTAACCATATCTACCACCTTTTCTTATACTGTTTATAGCCGGAGTTTGAACAAGAATGGAGGTGCCATCATGGGCTATCCTATCTTCATAATTCAGACTGATTTTTTCAGAAGGAATTGAACTTGAATGGAGACCTATAATCGTAACCGGATAAATGTTTTGAGAAGTGTTTTTGCGATAGTATACCTTTTTATCAAGTATTATTTTTAACTCAGTTCCACTTATTTCCCATTCCCCATAGTTAATATGCGAAATTTTCATGGATTGATTTTCCTCTGATAATGAGAATATGATTGTTCCATTTTTATCTGACGCACCAGTTTGATCAGCATATTTAAATGAAGCACCTTGGATTGGAAGCGAACTATCCTGATCAAGTAAATTAAACTGTTCAACTTGCTGAGATAGAAGAATGTCAGTAGAAAATATATGAAATATCAGACATACCATTACTGGTAATGTAATTTTATGCAAATTCATTAGTGTTTTTTTAAAATGTAATTACAACGCATTACTATCCCTGAATCATTGGAATATGAGAAAACAAGTTGCCCGAAATTTTATTTCAAGAACAAATTGTTTTGGCTTGCAATTACATGGATTTATATTGTTGAATGAAGGATTTTATCAATCTTCCGATGTGCATTTTGAAACTTGAAACGGGCATGTGAAATTTGATAATTCTTTTTTACAATCAATTATCCGCTGTCATTTCATCAGTTTCTTTGTTGAAAATGCAATTTGAAATACCTTCAAAGTTTTCAATTAGAATGTTCAATAAATGATTTCAGGAGGGCGAAATAGGTTATTAATAAGAAGAAATGCATATAATCCTTCTTTGTGAGTATATCTACAAATACGATTCTGGATATTTATTAATTGATTAATGGAGATTTTCTCTATTATTAGAAAAATCAATTCCAGAATTTCTTTTCGAATAGGTGGCAAATTCTCATTTTTGCTTTCTTGAGTTTTTTTTAACTGTTTTTTTAGGTGGCATTTACCATTACAAGTACTCTCGGGTATGTTTCTGTTGACACAGAGTGCTTTGGCTATATAATCCTGGTTTATTTTAAAATCAATGACAATCCATGTTTTACTTAGAATGGGAAATAAAACAGTTGCAATGATTAATATGGATAAGAGTTGTTTCAAATAATTACGGATTATTTTGTGCAGGAACTTTATATGTGTTAATAATTTTCTTTAAACATAAAACACTAAATACTTTTATATGTTTCTATTTTTTTACTTGTGTGTTAATCATTAAAGAGGATTGAGAAGTAAAATGAAGATCCTTTTTCCGTAATGGGGTCAGCCATATTTTGCCACCATGTAACTCAATAATAGCTTTGGAAACTCACGATCTTAAACCAGTTCCTTCATATTCTTACGTAATCGAACTTCAGCCTGACGAAATCTTTCAAAAACAATATCCTGCGCATCTTGAGCGATTCCAATTCCTGTATCACGAGCAAAAAAACTAAAAATTCTTCATCCTTCAAAAAACACCCGAATATAATTTCGCCTGTTTGAGTATATTTGATAGCATTTAAAATGCGATCAACAGAAACATTTTTCAAGAGAATGTTTATCAGTACTTGCTCAATCTTTGAAATATCAATTAAATCATTTGTTAAATTCATTAAACGATCGCAGCTTTTTTCAATGATATCAATATGCATTTTTCGTTCATCATCTTTAAAATGGAGATTTTAATAATTCAACAAATCCAATTATTCCATTCATTGGGGTTCATATTTCATGACTCATATTATATATGAATGAAGTTTTTAAGCGATCATTTTCAATGGCGTTTCCCTTACATCTCGGAACAATTAAATATGCCGGTATTAGGGTCGGGTCGGGCTTTCCGTTCCTACTCCTCACTCTCTTTTCCCATTTATAGTAAGCTTTTACGATCCATAAAACCACCCAGTCAATACGGTAAGTTTCCGGTAAAAAACGTTGCGGGGTATCCACTTCAATCCCTAACGCAGGAGAAAAGTCATTTAGGCTAAAAAAAAGTTTTAGCAGCTAAAATATTGACAAAGTGCAAATTAAATATCTGTTTTACCTGTTGGAATAAAAAACTTTCGTTTCGCATTAGGAAAAGCAAAATAAAGTCCTTTAATTTGCACCCGCTTTGAGAGAAACGCCTCTCATGAAAAGGCAGGATAAAATGACATATTGAAAGATAACAAGAAGTGATGGAGCGGTTTAGGAGCGTAGGATTTAGCTGACT
>JBNKRV010000238.1:0-27573 GCA_050296935.1 Marinilabiliaceae bacterium
ATACTTTCCCGAGAGAACTTCTTGAACTACTTTCCACTTAAATTCTTCAGAGTAATGTTGTGATTTTTTTCTTTTCATTTTTGTCCTAATTTTAGTTGACTTATTAACATTTTTTCAGTCAACCTATTTCAGGACGATACACCAGACCTTAACCTTTCCCCTTTGTCCCGGCAATTTACGGGATCTGTTTCCTAGTTTACGCCAGAATTCAAGTCTTAATTCTTTTTCTTGTTCCTTTGAATACATCTGCCTTAGTTCGATTTTTTATTTGACCTATAAAGTAGAATTAATAAATACAGGCTTCCAATTCCAATTAAGCTGCTTCCGTAAATCTCTGCATTTTTATATGATCCATGTATCATACCAAATCCTAAAACTATAAACATTGCAGCCGTTATACCTAATTTCTTTTTCATTTTCAGAATGCAATTATAAAAAACATTTCCCAAATAGATGCTTTGGAGTAACCAGCTATTCTGTATATCAACAAAAATGCCTGCAAGAAGTTTCTTACAGGCATCAATGTTAATTTATATCCATGTTCTAGAAATTATATCTTACACCTAAAGTTATTCTGTCATTTGAATAATTTTTTGTGTCAATTGGTTTCGATTTACTATTAAAATCGCTGCCGTAGGCGGCTACCGTATGTAATAATTCAAGGCCAACCTGCATATTTCCTGATTTAAACACAACTCTTGGTGCAAATGCATATACTTGTGCAATATCAGCACTTCTGGTAAATCCTGTTTCTCCAGGTAATACTTCAGATTCTTCTTTTGTACCTAAGTTATTGGTTACACCACCAAAAATTCCAAATTGAAACTGCTTACCGTTGGTATGAATGTCAGTCCATACAGAATTTACATAAATAGGCAGATACTCAGCATTTAACGCAGTTCCGTTAGAAGTTTTTCTGGCAATACCACCAAGCATAACCATGTTTGTCATACTTCCACCGTAAATACCTTCAGCTTTAAAAGTTACGGCAGGGGTTGTGTAACGGAATGAAATTTTAGCTTGTAAACTTGAAATGGTATTGGTAGTAATTACATCATTGTCATCTGACATAACAGGTTGTTGGTTTTTGACACCAACAGTTGCTGCTAAAAATAAGGCTTTAGGGGAGCCATATTTAATTTGAAGGTTCATTTCCGGAAAATCTGAATTTTCAACTAGTTGCGATCCTCCTTTGTTTGCAAAATCTGATTGAGATAATGCTATGATACTTACGGATAAATCTTTAGCCGGCTGCAGGGTATATCTTAATTGTGGAGCTCTGGCAAGTGGATGAATAGGAGCTCCAACTACAAAGTTAACCATTGCAGGAGAGTTTTCAGGAATAAAGAAAGGATGCCAGGTCTTTCCAACTAATAAAGATGATTTTTCCCAGGACAGGTTCACAAATGCATGTCTTAACCGAAGCACATAATCCGATTTGCCTTCTCCATAACCGGCAAAATCACCTTCTATTTTTGCAGAAGTTTTTGCACCAAATGCGTCAAATCCGGCAATTTTAAAACCTAACCGGGTGATACCAGCACCAAAATCGAAACTGGATTTATCATTTTTATCATTTTTATTTGCGTCCAGAGACTCGTTTTTAGGATATAAATATACCTGATTATGTCTGGCTGTTACACTTTGACGAGAGTCATGCATTACATCAAAACCAATAAACCCATAGGGGGTTACTGTAACTTTTTCTTCTTTATCCTGCGCATGAGTTGCTAGTGGCAATAGAAAAATTAAGGCAATTAATAGTTTTTTCATTTTTAATGATTGTCGGTTGCTATTTTTTAAAATAAAATCAGTTTTTTTATTGTATTAAATAATCAATGTTAAAAACAAATCATATTGCAAGGTGTTTTAATCAAAGTGTATTACTTAAAGGGTTACATTACGTGCAAAAGTATTTTTTGTTTTTACAAACTCCGATTTTTTTAATAAATAAGAAAAATTGAACTTTTTAATAACCTTAGTTCGATTAAAATTTTACGTCGAATGCAGGTTAATAAGGAGTTATAGGTGAATAAATTAGAAATTTTTGCCCTCTTTTTATGGAATCATGTTTTTTGTGTTAGTATAATTGAAGTGCGAGAAAAAAACGGAAGTGATTTTGAAATAGGCAATTGAATGAATATATCTGGCCAGCAGGCTGGAAGTAGATAATTTACATACATATGAAAAAAATAATTTCCATTTTATCAGCTCCTTATATTATGGGTGCCTTATTGCCAACTTTAGCTGCAGTAATGGGATTGGCCACTTTTGTTGAAAATGATTTTGGTACTAATGCAGCAAAAGCACTTTATTATAATACATGGTGGTTTGAGGGTATTTTTGTGGTACTGGGAATAAATATGTTTTTTAATATTTTCAAACCACAATTATGGAAAAAAGGGAAATTGCCTATTGCTCTATTTCATACTTCTTTTTTTCTTATAATCGTAGGAGCAGCTCTCACCAGATATATTGGTTATGAAGGCATGATGCATATTCGCGAAGGAGAAGCAACAAATGAGTTTTTATCTCTTAATACATATGTAGATGGAATAGTAGAAAAGGACGGTGAAACAAAATCCTTTTCAGAGCATGTGTTTATGTCTGAGAAAAGCAAAGATAACTTCAAATCGAAAGTGAGTATTAAAGGTGCTTCGGTGAAACTGGCGAGTGTTGATTATATTCAGAAAACTAAATTTGTACCTGTTGAATCTACAGATGGGAAACCGCTGTTGTCTTTGGTGGTGTCAGGAATGGGAGGAAGAAGAGATGTTGATTTGTTTTTAGGCGAAAGTGTTAAAATCGGAGCTTTTGAAGTAGGTTTTGGAGTGGATAGGGAATTAGATTTTAATATATACCCTGTAAATGATCAGCTCATGCTTGCTACAAAGCACCATATGTTTATTACTGATATGGGTACACAGCAAAAATCAGAACTTGATACAAGTGTGCCGCAACCTTTTTATTCCAGAACGTTGTATGGGACTGAAGGATTTTTTATAGTACGGCGTAATTATATGGAAGGAGCTATCTTAAAGCCTGTAGCAGCGGAAAGAAATGAACAAGGTGATTTTATGGAATCTTTAGTCGTAAAATTGCAAAGTGGTACAGAAACCAGGCAATTGACTATACAAGGACACAAGGATATGGTTGGCTTGTATGATTCTGTACAGATTAATGGACTAAATGTAAAGCTTCGTTACGGTGCTAAGGTTCTTGAAATACCATTCGATATCCATTTAAATGATTTTCAGTTAGAGCGTTATCCCGGTTCAAAAAGTCCTTCGTCTTTTGCCAGTGAAGTTACTTTGCTGGATCATGAAAATGGGGTAAAGAAAGATTACAGGATTTTTATGAATAATATCCTGAACTATAAAGGATTCAGGTTTTATCAGTCATCATATGATATGGATGAAAAAGGTACGGTTCTTTCTGTAAATAATGATTTTTGGGGTACTTTAATTACTTATATCGGTTATTTTGTAATGGCAGTAACAATGATCTGGTCGTTGTTTGCTTCAAAAAGCCGATTCCAATACCTGGGGAAAAAGGTTACTGAGCTTGGGCAACAGAGAAAAGCTCTGGTTTTAATTATGGCCTTAGGATCATCTGTTTTGGGCTATAGTCAGAACATAGATGATGTGATAAAAATAAGTAAGGATCAGGGTGAAAAATTCGGTGAATTATGGGTGCTGGATAATGCAGGCAGGTTTAAACCAATGAATTCTTTAACAGGGGAGCTTCTCAGAAAGTTAGTGAAACATAATTCATATAAAGGGTACTCTTCGGATGTAATTGTATTGAGCATTTTAAGTAATCCGGATGTCTGGAAAAACATTCCGCTGATAACCGTGAAAGATGAACCATTAAAAGAAATTGTTGGGAATAGGGGTAAAAAAGCTGCTTTTTCTGATTTCTTTGGAGCTTCAGGTAATTATAAGTTGCACGAAGTTGTGGAAGAAGCGTATAGAACAAAGCCAGCTTACAGAAGTAAACTTCAAAATGAAATCATAAAAGTAGACGAACAGGTTAACGTATTTTATTTGACACAAAGTAGTAAGTTGTTAAAAGTGTTTCCGGATCCTTCCGATTCTCATCAGCCATGGATGATTCCCGGTGAATATCAGAACGGTATGAGTGAAGGGGATAGTTTATTTGTGCGTAATATTTTTTCTATTTATTTAGAGGCTCTGCGTCAGGGTAATGAGAAGGAGGCAAGTACCTATATTGATGCCATAAGTAAGTATCAGCATAAATTTGGAGCAGAAGTATTGCCATCTCAAAAGGTAAAGGAAGTTGAAATCTTTTACAATAAAACCAATTTGTTTTTATTGATTGCTCCGGTTCTTTTTGTTTTGGGCTTTATATTGTTGATTATTCATTTTGTTTTTCTGTTTTTACCTGAAAAATCACCTTATTTTGTCAATTATGTTGGCTTTGGATTATTGGTGCTGAGTTTCGTGGTTTATACATTAGGAATGGCTTTAAGGTGGTATATTGCCGGTCATGCGCCATGGAGTAATGGATATGAATCTATGTTGCTGATAGGTTGGGCCATATTATTAGCAGGTGTTATATTTAGCCGAAAATCGGATATCATAATTTCTATTGCCTGCATTTTCTCCGGAATTGTACTTTTTGTAGCTCATTTAAGTTGGATGAATCCGGAGGTTACCAATTTAGTACCTGTTTTAAAGTCATATTGGCTAACAATTCATGTAGCAGTTCTCGTGTCTAGTTATGGATTCCTGGGTATTGGTTCTTTAATTGGATTCTTTAATTTGTTATTAACTGGACTCAGGAAAAATAAAAGTAAAGTGAAAGTTGATTTAACGGTATCTGAACTTACCCATGTCATGGAAATGTCGTTGACCGTTGGATTGTATTTATTAACAATAGGTTCCTTTTTAGGTGGTGTCTGGGCAAACGAATCGTGGGGTCGTTATTGGGGATGGGATCCTAAAGAAACATGGTCTCTGGTAACTGTAATGGTGTATGCATTTATTTTACATATGCGCTTTATACCTGGATTAAGAGGTATAGTTCTTTTTAATACCGTGAGTGTTGTGGGCTTCTTTTTTGTTATCATGACTTATTTAGGAGTTAACTATTATCTAGCAGGAATGCATTCCTACGCTAAAGGAGATCCCATGCCAATACCTGATTTTGTATACTATATTGTAATAACTGTTTTTGTTGTTGTTGGTTATGCCTTTTATA
Source organism: Marinilabiliaceae bacterium (assembly GCA_050296935.1). Lineage (GTDB taxonomy): Bacteria > Bacteroidota > Bacteroidia > Bacteroidales > Marinilabiliaceae > Saccharicrinis. The sequence continues at coordinate 5,224 of JBNKRV010000238.1, forward strand.
ATTCCAGAAGATTGAACAAAGAGTAATGAATTGTGATTTCCAGAATATACACTAATATGTTTATTGTGTGTTGATAATTAAAGGAGTTAGCTAAGTGTCAGTGGGCTTATTATTCATATATTTGAAATATATGATGGATAAAAGTTCCGGTAGGTTTATTTAACAAATGTTCTGGGAGTTAATAATTACGGTTATTACTAAATAAGGAGGGATATGAATAAAGAAAGTTTGGAAGATATATCCAGGCTTCGTTCACTTGAGGCTGAGAATAGGCATCTTAAAAACTTGCTTAATAAGGTAGCGTCATCCCCCAAAAATAAACCTGACAGTAGTGATTTAGATTTTGAAGCACTTACGAATAGCTGGTTTGAGAATTCAGATGACTATAAATCTGTAATTACTGTAGTCCTTAAAGAACTTGGCGATAAAGTTGGTGTTGATCGGGTTTCTATTTATACTTTTCAACAGGATATTAGTGGTTATTGTATGGCATATCAATATGCCAAAGATAATATACAGGAATATCATTCTTCAGATTTAATTATTGATGTTGCAGAGAATCCATTGGCCATACCCGGTTCGGAAAATGCATTTTATAGTACAAATTTAGCTGAGGACCTTTCAGAAAGCCTATCTCAGAAATTTGAAATGTTTCAAGTTCAGTCTATTTTAGTATTACCTTTTGAAGGATTAGAGTTGGCGCATGGAATGATTATTCTGGAATCATGTGCATTTAATAGAGAATGGTATAAATTTGAGATAGATGAAATATCTCGTAGTGTAAAGCAAATCGCTACTTCGCTAAGTTTGTTAGGGTACAGAAATAGTTCAGAACAGGATTCTCAATTGAGGGAATTACTTGGTTCGGTTACTGGTATATTAAATTCGGAATTCAACCCTCAGTGGGCTGTTAATAAAATATTGAGCAAGATCGGGGAAAAGCTCGGTTTAGTAGCTTCATATATATTGAATAAAGATGGATTAGAGTACAAGTGGGTACGTCAGGGTAAAGAGGAAGAAGTACAGCTTTCAATATCAGACGTTGAAAAGTTATTACTTAAAGATAAAGAAGATTCAACGTTTCTTATTAATCAGTTGGATTTAATTAGAGCAGATGTTAAGTTGGCATCGAAAGGTAAGGTCTTGATTATCAGGTTGAATTCCGTATATAATCAGGTTGGATATATGGTGTGTGAATTTGATCTTCTGCCACAGGATTCAGAAACGAAGTATATAAAATTTATAGATTCAATATCTCAGGTGATTCATCATCTGATTATTAGTGTTCAGCAAAAAATATATTTAACTTCAAAGTATAGAAGTGCTTACGAAGCAAATAAAGTTCTTGAACAGAAATCTGAATTTCTGGATAACCTTTTATTGCACTCTCCAATGGGTATTGTTGTTGTTAAAAACAACATAATCACTTATGCAAATTTATATATATTAAATTTATGTGGATATGCTGAACCTGAGATGATTGGGCAGGGTGTTTCGTTTTTGTTTAATGCCAGAATAGATGAAGAAAATGTTGGTCAGATAGATCGGGTATATGATAAGGTGTTTGACAGTGAGTGTGATAATGGAGAATTAAGAGTGTTGAATAAGAATGGTGTGGAGAGAGTGATTTGTGTTAACGGAGTTAAGGATGTTGAAGCCAATGATAATTCTGGTATTTTATTCATTTCTGATATTACAGAAAGAATCAAGATTAAAAAGAATTTAAGTGAATTACGTGATCGTTACAGTAAAATACTTGAATCATCTATAGATGGTGTTATTATAATAGATGATCAGGGACAAATAAAGTTTATTAACAAATCAGCAAGGGATCTGCTTGGATATAGCTTAAAGGAAGTGGAATCCCTGGTGTTTGGTGATTTGTTTGAAAAGAATAAGGTTGGAGTATCTGAAAGAGCACTAAGGATAATTGAAGAGGAAGGTAAGTTCAGAACAGATGCATCTTTGTTAAAAAAGAATGGAAAAACAAATGAATCTGAAATTTGCGGAACGTGTATAGGGCTTGATGGAGTCAATCATTACTACTTTACCATTCATGATATTAGTGCCCGGAAGAAAAACGAACAGATTCTGACGCAAAGGGAAAAAGAATTCAGAACCTTAGCCGAAAATTCCCCGGATATCATATTAAGATTAAATAAAAAGGGTCAGGTATTATTCTATAATATGGCTTTTATTGAACAGTTTAATTTTCTGAATGAGGAAAGCGTTGCTGGAAAAAGTCTGACAGACCTTGGAATTCTGGATGAATTAGTTGGATCCACCTGGCAGGCAAAAATTGATGATGTATTTTTATTCCGGGAGAATTTGTCTATGGAACTTGGTTTCAGTGATGAAACCAACGAGCTTTATTACGATTGGATAATGACACCGGAAACGGATAATACGGGTGGTGTTAGTACACTCCTTGCTATAGGAAGGAATGTTATGGCTCGTAAAAATGTTGAGAGAGAGTTGATGGAGTCAAAAGTAAAGGCTGAGGAGTCAGAAAAACTCAAAACATCATTTTTAGCTAATATGAGCCATGAGTTAAGAACTCCATTAAATGCCATTGTTGGATTTTCCGCTCTCCTTCGGGGGAATGATATTTCAGCAGAAGAGAAGGAGGTGTATGTTGATGTAATTCATAAAAACTCAGATAGTTTGATGAGTATGATCAACAATATTATTGATGTGGCTAAAATTGAAAGTGGAAAAATATCCGTTGAAAAAGAAAAAGTAAATCTAAATGTGTTGTTAGATTCTTTATACAATGATTTTTTACCAAGAATTGAACTTGAACATAAAGGCCGGGTAAAATTGTATTTATCCAAACCTGAAGGAGAGGAAATTAATTTTGTTTCAGATCCAATCAGGTTGAGGCAAGTACTCGTTAATCTGATTGGGAATGCTATAAAATTTACGATCAAGGGTTTTATTGAATTTGGCTATGAGGTTGTAGATACTTCGTTGAAGATATTTGTGAGAGATACAGGTATCGGAATATCAGAAGCCAAACAAAAATTGATATTTGAGCCGTTTAGAAAGGAAGCTGAGAGTGAAAATCAAATTTATCGTGGTACGGGTATCGGACTATCAATATGTGAAAAAATTGTAAATGCATTGGGTGGAAAGATAGGCTTATTTTCAGAGAAAGGTCAGGGAGCCGAGTTTTTCTTTACGCATCCTGTTGAAATGGATTCAGAAGCGAATAACTATCAAAATAATATTCGGAAAACCATTACGTTTTCTCAACCGGTATTGCCAAAGAATTATCATTGGCCCAATAAATTAGTATTGTTGGTTGATGAAAATAGTAGTGCTCATTTACAAATACGTAAATTAATAGAAAAAACCGGTTTAACACTGGTTTCTGCAAGAACTGCAGCAGGAGCCAGCAGACTGTTGCAGAATCGAAAAGATATTCACCTGGTATTGATGGATCTTAAATTTCCGGATGCAGATGGATTTGAATTGGTTCGAATAATTAAACATCAAAATAATGAATTGCCGATTATTGCCCATACCGTTAAAGCAGTAAATGGTGAGAAAAAGAGGTTGATCGAAGGCGGATTTGATGCTTGTGTTGCAAAGCCAACAGAGAAGGAGGAGTTATTGATGGTTATGGATCGATTTTTACTTACTTCTGAATAATATTTGCAGAAAATTCAGGTAGTAGATAAGAAAGCTTCATTTTTGAGGCTTTCGAAGGTCAGAAAATGTGAGTTTACTGTCGTTAATGATCATTCTGAGAGTAAGAGTAACGAGAAAAAATGGAGTTTTCTTGCTGATACTAAATAGCAGTGTCTGTATATAAAAAATGTGTATCTCTTAATTATTTATAGAGATACACATTTATATTAATGAGTAGATAGGATTATTCACCTGATCACCCTGGTCATCTTTATCATCATCATTTACTGAAAGCATAACTGTAATTATTGTCCTCTGAATTTATTGTTAATCTATAATCTCCACTAGGTAATTTTGAAATATCAAACTTGCCTGAATAGACTTTATTTCCATCAATTCTTTTTTCAAATATTTGCTCGCCAAAATCATTTGCGATTTTTATTTTAAAAGCAGATTGTTCAAATGCCAGATGACTTACGCTTAAAAGGTCGTTTTTAATGTTCGCAAAGGATTTTAATTTAGAAACCTTATCAGAACCAGCACTTTTCAATACAACTTGCTTGTCTTTGATTAAAAACGGTTCCTTAATTTCATCATAGCCTTTTACTTTTAGTACAATGGTATATTCTCCATCTTCGAGGTTTGCAAAGTTAATTACTTTTTGAAAAGAAAGTGATTTGCCAAGATACTCCTGGTGTAAAGTTTCTCCATTTGAATCTTTAATAACAAATGCGCCACTTTTTTCACCTGGATTATTTACTGAGATAACTGAATAATCTGTACTCAAGTATGGAAAAACGGATACCTTAGCAACAGGTTTGTCTCCATCTCCTTCTCCAGCAAATGCCAATGTTGTCAAGGCAAACATCACTCCCAATGCAATGCCTTTAATTTGAATTTTGTTCTTCATAAAAATTTACGTTTTAGTTTAAAATTATCAATGCTAAATACATTGATAGTTCAAATATATATAAATGATTATGAATAACTGCAAAAGGATTTGTAGGTATTTAAGACTTTTAAGTATTATTAATATAATGTATTAAAATAGGCTGTTATATGATGATTATGACATGTTTGTGTAACATTGGTTTAATGTATGCAACAGTACTTAACAAATGGCTCAAATTTTAACGACAATTAACATAAATGTAAAACATGTGTTAAAATACCATCGGATTTTGGTCTGATTTGTTAAATGGTGTTAGAAATAATGTATAGATGTGTTAGAGAAAATATAAAAAGTATTTAGTGGGATTAATTATCGTTCGTTCGATTTTAATTTCAGAACTCAGATTGATATTGAAGATACCTGAAAAATGAAGCTTGATTAGTTATGCCGGGTGAAGCATTAATCAAGAAATAAATGCAGATATAGCCTTAGTGAATACGATATTTTGTGATGTAGTATAATATTAATAAAATTATAATGTTATATCATTGAGATATTGGTATTGTAACCTTTTATAATCGTTGAAGAAGGTTAAAATCTTCCTGAGAAGGAAATGATAAAACTTCGACCTGGGGCACTAATCCCTGAGGCAAAGGTTTTATAATGCATATCCAATATGTTTTCTACCGAAAACTGGATTTGTATGTTTCGATTGAAATCATATTGGGATGCCCAGTTGATCGTATACCATCCGGGGAATCCATCTGTTGTACCCTCATCTTCATTATCTTCACCATAAGGTGACATGTCTTGTATTTTCTTGCTTAACTGATAATTTAAATATACTTCGCTTCTGATTTTTTTATTTCTGTAGGTAGTATTTATTTTTCCGAAAATGGGTGTAATGTGTCCCATTGGTTCTTTGGTATTAGATATTGTACCGTAGGTATAGTTGATAGTTGCCTGTAGCGACAGGTTTTTGTGTAACTGACTATTTACTCCTGCAGAAAGTCCTCTTATTATTGCTTTTTGAGCATTTGCATTGGATACAATTCTATACATATCACCATCATATAAGACGGAGTCTGTACCATAACCGGTTTCATACGTTCTTACAATTGCATCATTTAACCAGGTTTGAAAAAGTGTCAGGTTAATCAGCAATAAATCATCATTGATGGATTGGGTGGCAGATAGTTCAAAGTTATAGGCATATTCAGGTTTTAGATGAGGATTCGGGAAACTTATTTCTTCATTTTTGGCCCTGATTTTTCCATAATCATCAACATTAGGAACCCGGTAGCCGGTGTTAAATACACCGCTTAAGTTCAAGCCGTTGTTTGCCTGATAAACTAATCCAATGCTGCCTGATGGAGCAGTGTTTCTGTTATCTAAATCTTTTATGAGCGGTTCTGATAAGTTACCTGAAAACTTAGATTTGTAGTGATAATGTCCCAATCTAACACCTCCATTCAGGTCTAATTTTGAATTGAGTTTTGTATGATAATTAAAATACAGAGCGTATGTATGAACGTAACTGCCACCTTGAGGATATCTTGTGGGTGCAAAGCTATTTATATTGGTGATTATATTTTTAAAACTGGCCGATGATTTTAAATCGTTATATAATAATTCAGCGCCATAATTAACCCGGGATTCAGGACTAAGTAATTTAATGAAATCGAAATTAGCACTCCAGATATCAATGTTTTCAACTTGTTTTAGTTTCTCAGATGAATTAAATTTCCTACTGTTTCTTGATTCTTCAATTTGTTGGAAGGCTATGATAGATGTTAATGAATTGAAGAATTTGTTTGGCTTTGAATATTGATTTTTTAAGGAAAGCAATAACCTTTGTTGAGGTCCATAATAATATTCACTAAACTTTAAATGATCATTTTTATAATCGTTTAGCTGGTCGAATCTGCTGATATTACTTGAAGTTGAGTATTGTGTATTTATTAATATAGAATGGTGTGGGGTAATTTGATAACTTATTTTCTGAAGTAAATCATACTGTTTATATCCTGTGAATAATTGCTTATTCGGATTTTTATTAACAAGCATGGAGTCCTTTCCGTTAATGCGTTGAGCGTAATGGTACATTTTTCCCCAGCCATCAGGAGAATTACTACGATTCCTACCCATTTTAATATCTCCATAATCTGAATATGAAACAGATGTTAGAGAGGCCCATTTTTTAGAACCTATATTAAAGTTCACATTTGATTTTTTTGAATTAGAGGCGCTTATGTATTGCAGATGGACTTCTGAGCTGGTATGTATGTTATCGTCTGAAGAGTAAATAGGGTCTTTGGTCAAGTAACCGACAACTCCTCCAAGAGCATCACTACCATAAATGACTGATGAAGGACCAAATAGTATTTCTGTATTTTGTAAAATTGCCGGATCAATAGTTATACTATTTTGTAAATGACCACTGCGATATATCGCATTATTCATTCTGATGCCATCAATAACAAGCAATACTCTATTGGCTTCGAATCCTCTCAGAATTGGACTTCCCCCACCTCCCTGACTTTTTTGAACAGATACATAACCTGTTGATGTTAAGATGTCGGCCGATGTACTTGAATTTTTATATTGTACGGATCGGGGGGTAATTGTTTGAATAAAGTATGGTAGTTCTTTTTTGCTTTCTTGAGATCTGCTTGCCGATACAACAAACTCATCAATTGTAAACATCTTTGGGACAAGATAAATGCTTTTCCTATTGCGTTGATCAGCTGTTAAATTTCTTAGTTCATATGCCGGGTGCCTGAACCAGATTGACTTTTTTTCAGGGAATAATGTTAAATCTACAATGCCGTTTTTATCAGAAACAGAGAATGTTGCTTCGTCTTCATCAAAGACCATAACCTGTGATACAGGAGACTTTGTTTCTAGATCGTAGATGGTGAGTTTCTGAGCGTTAGTTTTTAAGCAAATACCGGCTAATGATATTGCTAATAATGTAATAACAAAAAAATTTTTCATTGATGAATGACTCTTTACAATATGCTTTTGGCGGTTTCATAAATACCTTGCTTGTCAAAACCGCATTCACTTTGCAACTCGGTTTGTGTACCATGATCAACAAAATGATCAGGAACGCCAAGTTTTCTGAGTTTTGCAGAATAACCATTTTCTACAATAAACTCAGCAATAGCTGTACCGATTCCTCCAATAATTGTACCATCTTCAATTGAAATTACTTTATTGTGTTTTTTAAAAATTTCATGAAGCAGATCCTTGTCAATGGGTTTTGCGAATCTTAAATCATATAGAGCAGCGCTGATATTTTCTTTTTCCAGTCTTCGGCATACCTGTAAAGCTTTGTTACAAATAGGTCCAATAGTAATAAAAGCCATGTCGTTTCCGTCCTTGATTTTTTCACCTTTACCAATTTCTAACTTATGCATGGGTGTTTGCCATTTTGTTGTAGTGCCAATTCCTCTCGGATATCTGATGGCAAATGGTCCCATGTCAGGCAATTGCGCTGTATACATCAGGTTTCTTAACTCTTCTTCATTTCTGGGGCTGGCAATTTTAATATTGGGTACTAACCTAAAAAATGCGATATCGTATATTCCATGGTGAGTTGCACCATCTGCACCAACAAGTCCACCTCTGTCTAAACAAAAAACAACATTGAGATTTTGTATAGCTACGTCATGAATAACCTGATCATAAGCCCTCTGCATAAATGAGGAATATATATTACAAAAAGGTATCATACCGGAAATGGCTAATCCTGCAGAGAAGGTAACTGCATGTTGTTCGGCTATTCCCACATCAAATGCCCGGTCTGGCATTTTCTCCATCATAATATTTAACGAACAACCCGATGGCATTGCAGGAGTAATCCCTAGTATTTTCTCATTTTTCTCAGCTAACTCAACAATGGTCTGTCCGAATACTTCCTGATATTTTGGTGGTTTGGGGATATTTGACTTTTGTTCGATTTTTTCACCGGTATTTTTGTCAAATTTTGTACCTGTTGCGTGCCAGGCTGTTTGATTTTCTTCTGCCAGTTTAAATCCTTTACCCTTTTTTGTTATACAGTGTAAAACCTTTGGTCCGGGGATGTCTTTTAAATCATTTAATACTTTTACCAGATGGTTAATGTCATGTCCGTCAACTGGTCCGAAGTATCTGATATTCATTCCTTCGAAAATGTTGGTTTGTTTGGTTAATAAAGATTTAATACTATTATTTATTGAAACAATTTTATCCCGGGCGTTAGGTCCTGTAATTTTTAATTTTTCAAGCCCTTTAATTATTTCACTTCTGATTTTGTTATAAGTGTGAGAAGTGGAAATATCAAGTAAATAATCACTTAAGCCTCCAACGTTAGGATCAATCGCCATATTATTATCATTCAAAACAATAAGCATGTTTGCTTTTGAAGAACTTAGGTTATTCAACCCTTCAAAAGCTAAACCGGCTGTCATGCTACCATCTCCAATAACTGCAATGACCTGCTTATCCTTTTCTTTGTTTTTTTGAGCTGCAATTGAAATACCTAATGCGGCAGATATCGATGTGGAAGAGTGTCCGACACCAAACGCATCATATTTACTTTCAAAGATATTCGGAAATCCACTTATCCCTTTGTATTTTCGGTTTGTATGGAATTTATCTTTTCTTTCAGTTAATATTTTATGCCCGTAAGCCTGATGTCCTACGTCCCAAATGAGTTTGTCGTATGGAGTATTAAAAACGTAATGTAAGGCAACGGTTAACTCAACCACACCAAGACTGGCACCAAAATGTCCCGGATTACACGAAACAGCATCGATAATAAAGTCTCTCAATTCCTGGCATACCTGAGGTAAATCTTTCTCGTCAATTTTTCTCAGATCGTCAGGATTGTTTATTTTTTTTAATAAGCTGTCCGCCTTTAATTCCATTCTGTTTTTTGGGGATAAAAATTTGTTGGGTGCAAATATAATATATTACAAGGAATAAAAATATGAAGGATGATTGCATTAGATAATAAAAAAGACCTGGTATCGTTTTTAAAGAAGAAAATTATATTCATATTTGGGTTGATATTACAAAAAAATGTACTAGTATGACAAAGAGGTTAGTTTCATGTTTTATAATTGCTATAGGTGGGTTCATGTTATTTTCGTGTGTACCATTAAAACAGTTTCAGGATTTGCAGGAACAGCAAAAAATGAGTAAGGAAGAAATGCAATTGCTAAGGAGTGAAAATCAAAATTCAGAAGTCATTAATAATGAATTACAATCTGATATTGATCGATTGAGAGGTTTAGTAGAACAGCTTGAAAAAGATACAATGCGTTTGGCTAAAGAAAACTGGTCTCTAAGAAAAAGAAATAAACAATTATCGGCACAGTACAGTGAATATTTAAATTCGTTTACAGGTGGTAATGTAGGGAAAGATTCGAAAGAATTACTGGCACATCTTCAATCATTACATGAGCAGTTGCAGGCGCGTGAAGATGATTTGATTCAATCTGAAAAAGAACTGGCAATTAAACAGAAGAATCTTAGCGATGCTCAGAATAGTCTGGATGTTTTGCAATCTGAGCTGGATAACAGGAATAGACGCTTAAATGAGTTAGAGAAGGCCTTAAGTGAAAAGGATTCGCTAATGAATGCATTAAGAAAATCTGTTGCTGATGCATTAACCGGATTCAATGATGACGAATTAGCGGTTCACATTAAAAATGGTAAAGTGTATGTCTCTATGGAGGAAAAACTTTTGTTTGGTTCTGGTAGTTATCAGGTTAGCGATGCAGGAGTTCAGGCACTTAAAAAGATATCAGGCGTGTTGGCACAAAAAAAGGATATTAATATTCTGGTTGAGGGGCATACTGACGATGTTCCGTATAAATCAGGAGTTTTACTTGATAACTGGGATTTAAGTGTTAAACGTGCTACCTCTGTGATTCGGATTCTATTGCAGAATAATAGAATTGAAGCTTCCAGGATTTCAGCTGCAGGAAGGGGTGAATTTGTACCTCTGGATAACTCAAAAACAGCTGATGCCAGAAGAAAGAACAGAAGAACAGAAATTATTTTATCTCCAAAGCTGGATCAAATATTTAATATTCTTGAAACTAACTAACCGGGTAAGGCTGCTTTTTGTATATGCTCGAATGTACATAAAAGCATGTACAATTCTAAGATTAAAGAATTTTGTAAAATTAGCTTTATCCTATCAATTAAGTATATTATTAAAGAAACCGACAGTATATGGCTTACCTTGGGCAATCAGTATTGAACCCATTAACTTATGTAATTTAAAATGCCCTGAATGTCCTACGGGCACGGGTTTGCTTACACGCTCCAAGGGAATGGTCTCAGTCTCTGAATTTCATCAATGGGTAATTCAGGTTTCTCCTACTGGTTGGTTTGTAAATTTGTATTTTCAGGGTGAGCCATTTATGCATCCTCAGTTTTTTGAATTGGTATCAATAGCCAAAAAGGAAAGGTTGATTACAGCTACTTCCACAAATGCACATTACCTGACAGATACGGTTGCTAAAAGAACTGTTTTGTCTGGATTGGATATAATTATCATTTCATTTGATGGAATTACGCAGGATGTATATGAAAAGTATCGGGTTAATGGAGATATTGAGAAAGTTTTCTCAGGTGTTAAAAATCTGGTAAAAGCGAAACGGGAATCCGGACTCAGTACTCCTGTTATAGTGGGGCAGTTTTTAGCATTTAAGCACAATGAACATCAAATAAAATCATATAAAAAACTGGCCTTCGAAATGGGTGTGGATAAGGTTGAAGTTAAAACAGCTCAAATATATGACCCCGCTTCAAAAATGCATTTGATACCTTCAGATACAAAATTATCTCGATATAAAAAAGATGAAAAGTCAAATGAAGTTACTCTGAAGGGTGAAATTAAAAACAGATGTTGGAAGCACTGGTCGTCGTGCGTTGTTTCCTGGAATGGAAGCGTTATTCCGTGTTGTTTTGATAAAGATGGTGATTATGAGTTCGGGAGTTTGAAAAGCAAGGATTTGAAAAAAGTTTGGATCAATGAAAAAAGTATTGCTTTTCGGCAATTAATTTTCTCGAATCAAGAAGCCATAAAAGCCTGCAGTAATTGTCCGTTAAGCAGAAAGTAATATGATAAGGGAAAATATAAATCCAGATGGTTTACTTTTCCATTTAATACTCTTATATTTTAGATGTAGCCCGTGTTTTTTTTGATTAAAAAAAATTCCTTATGAATTGAAAATCCTATTTTTAGAAAGATTTTAAAAATACAAAGGTTACTTCAGGATTATTCAAGTCCTGCTTAAATTCTATGATAAAGGAAAAAAGAAGTAAAGCCACCAGAGTTTTAAACGTATGGATTCGAAGGAGGTTAGGGCCAACATCCTTGCCTTCAGGGAGTGGCTTCCTTTATTGGAGAGAACGAATATTTCATTATTTCACTATTGCTCTTATATCCATTGGGTTACTTGCCTATTTATATTACACAGTATCCTTTTTACAGCAGGAGGATTTTGTATCAGCCATCTTTAGTACATTTATCTTTTTTAGTGCACTGTTTGTATCAGTAGTAAGGGTGTTCCCGTTTAGATTCAGAGCTTTCTGGATATTAACATCGATATACTTATTGGGAGGATTTCTATATATACAAAGTGGTCCGTTATCGCTTGGAATGATTATGTTATTTGCCTATTCCATATTATCAGGTATACTATTGGGATATACTGCAAGTGTGTTTTCAGTGATATTAAATTCGGTGTTATTATTAGTTGCAGGTCTTTTACATTATAGTTCGGTTATCACCGGTGTTTTTCTGTTAGATGTGCCATTTAGTATCTATCTGAATATTAGTATACTTTTTATTGTTATCAATATTATTACCTTATCTCCTTTAGTTTCCTTTATAAGAGGAATGAATTTTTCATTTGAAAAGGAACTCCGATATAAGAATATTCTTAGTTCTGAACGTGAAAAATTAGTACGTGCAAAAATAAAAGCTGAGGAATCTGATATTCTGAAAACTTCATTTCTTTCTAATATGTCGCATGAAATCAGGACTCCTATGAATGCCATACTGGGATTCAGCAACCTGCTTTCTCACAAAGAAATCAGTTCTTCTGAAAAAGAAGAGTTTGTTAATTTAATTAAAATTAATGGGAAAAACCTTTTAACCCTGGTTGAGGATATCATTGATATATCAAAGATTGATACCGGACAATTACGAATAAAGAATACTCCTGTTTGTTTGCATGATATATTACAGGAAATTCTGGGTTCTTTTTGGGATGATATACAGCGTAGAGGGCAAATGAACCTGAAATTGTATTTGAATGAAGGAATATCAGATAAAAATACCATGGTGTTAACGGATGCTGTGAGGTTAAAGCAAGTGTTGGTGAATTTAGTCGGGAACGCAATAAAATTTACAGAAAGAGGTTTTGTTGAGTTTGGATATGAGTTATTTAATGAAGAGCTGCTGCAGTTTTATGTGAAAGATACCGGGGTAGGTTTGCCTGCAGGTAGAGAAAGTGATATTTTTGAAAGGTTTTCAAAATTTACTGATGGAGGGCAGAAATTATATGGAGGAACAGGTATTGGTTTGTCTATTGCAAAAGATTTGGTGAAACTAATGGGAGGTAAGATATGGGTGGAATCTGAAGTGAAAGTAGGTAGTACTTTTTATTTTACCATACCATTCCATAGAGTTACTAATTCCACAAAAAGTCCGCATAGAGAAGAGCAAAAGAACGTATTTAACTGGGAAGGGAAAACGTTTTTGGTTGCCGAAGATGAGGAGGATAATTTCAGGTATCTTGAAGTGGCTTTGTCCATTTCCAATGCAAGTTTAATATGGGCCAGAAATGGTGCTGAGGCTGTAGATATATTCAACAGAATAGCAAATATTGATTTGGTATTGATGGATATAAAAATGCCGGAAATGGATGGTTATACCGCTACCATGGAAATTAAAAAGATGAATAAAAGTGTTCCTGTGATTGCTCAAACTGCCTATGCGATGTCAGAAGAGCGCGAAAAATCTATACTTGCGGGGTGTGATGATTACATATCTAAACCAATAAGTTACGAAGACCTATTGCGTATTATTCATAAATATGTTCCAGGCGAAGAATCTGGGAATAATGATGAGAATAAACAAGAGGTTGCTAAGAAAAGCTAACCTCCTGTTTTATTAACTATCACGTGAATGATTATATTATAATTTGTATATTCTTAATTCGATAGAACCTGTCCGTAAAGTCGGGTGTTCAGGCTATAGAGTTTAATTACAAGGCGTGTGAAAAAATCAAGCCGCAGTATACCAGCGTATATGAGGATCTGGATTTTGAGCAACAACGCAGTAGTAGGTCTTTATAGACGAAAACTAGATAGTAAGAATATCTTTTTCTTTATTGGTAATATGTTCTTCAACAATTGCAGAAAATTTATCAGTAAGTTTTTGAACTTCAGCTTCAGCATCCTTTTCAAGATCTTCAGCTAGTCCGTCTTTTTTCATTTTCTTTAATTCTTCATTGGAATCACGACGCACATTTCGTATGCTGATACGCGCATCTTCAGCCTCTTTTTTAACTTGTTTAACCAGATCTTTACGTCTTTCTTCTGTTAAAGCAGGTACGTTAATTCTAATGACTTCACCATTGTTTTCAGGATTTAGTCCGAGATTTGCAGCTAATATGGCTTTCTCAATTGGGGTAATCATTGCTTTTTCCCAAGGTTGAATGGCAATGGTTCTTGGGTCAGGCGTATTTACATTGGCAACTTGTTGAAGTGGAGTCATTGATCCGTAGTAGTCAACCAAAATACCTTCGAGCATTCCTGGATTTGCTTTCCCGGCTCTGATTTTCATTAATTCATGTTCCAGATGAGTAATGGCTTTTTCCATTTTCTCAATTGCCATTTCCATTAATATTTCAATTTCCTCTGTCATAATAAGCTAGTTAACTCACTACATAATATTATGTAGCAAAGATTATATGTCAACAAAAATATAAAACTTTGGCTGATTTTAAAACAGCACTGTTATTACACTTTAATATATCAAATTAGATTTAAACTTTTCTTAATATTTGTGGAGGTATCGTGAAATAAAAGGCTGAACCGGCTCCTTCCTCTGATTGAAGCCAGATTTCACCATTAAGAAGATCAATAAGTTTTTTTGATATTGATAATCCAATTCCTACTCCTCCGTATTGGCGTGTTAATGAACCATCTTTTTGTGTGAGTAGTTCAAAAATCTTATTCTGGAATTTAGAAGATATTCCAATTCCGGAATCTTCCACGAAAAATACATAATTGTTTATACCATAAGGCTTGCAACCGAATTTTATATATCCATCATTGGTAAATTTAATTGCGTTGTTAATTAAATTGTGAAAAATCTGATTTAGAATCTCAATATCTGAATTGAAATAGGAATCGCCTTTATATAAAACACTGTCTGTAATGATTTCAATATGTTGTTTTTGCTCCAGAGATGCATCTTTTTTAACTTTTTCATAAAGATTATCGAAAAAGCCTTTTATTTCAATCTTTTTAAGGGATATAGTAATATCATCCTTTTCTAGTTTAGAATAGCTTAATAAATCATTCACCAAGGATAGAAGCTGGTTGCCGTTTTTCTCAATACAGTTGGTGTATGATTTGAAAATTTTATCTGTAGCTGATTCTGCAATTATTCTTGAAAAACCAATGATGGCATTTAATGGAGTTCTGAATTCATGTGAAATAGAACTTAAGAATTCTGATTTAAGTTTGTTTGCAGATTCTGCCTCCTCCTTAGCTTTTTGAAGTTGGTTTTCAAATTTTATATGCCTGGTTGCATCATGTATATACATGGCATAATGGATAATAGAGCTAAATTCATCAAAAATCTTTTTTATCCTTGCTTCAACCCATTTATAGTTACCTTTTTTATGCTTAATTCTAAATACAATAGTATTTTCTGCCTCAGTATTGGGGTAATTGAGTGTTTCCCAAACAAGATTAAAATCGTTGTGATGGATTAGTGTATATAAATCTGTTGTTAATAATTCCTGGTATTTGTATCCGGTAAGTGCATAACAACTCCGGCTAAGATACTGACACTTTAAATCTGTATCCAGAAGTAATTGTACGTGATTTGTGTTTTCAGCAAGGATTCTTAGTTTCTCATTCTTTTCAAATAAGTTATCATATTTGTTTTGATGAGTACCCGATTTTCTGAAAATGGCAAAAATAGGGGCTCCTTCTTTAAGTGATGTAAGCGTTAAAAAAACTTCTGTATTTATGAACCGGTTATCAGAGGCAATAAGTTTAATTTTTGCCTGTGCAAAAGGAGTTTCTGCAGATAGTTGTCTAAAAGCATCTTCAAAATCAGGATATCCTTTTTTATCAATAATTAATTTAATATTTCCTCCTTTTAATGAAGGAATACTATGACCTGTTAATGCGCAAAATTCAGGAGATACATTTTTAATAATCCCATTCCTACTTAAATGCAGATAGGAGCTATTCTTTTTTGGATTTGTTTTGATTGTTCTCTGGATAGCTTCTTTATTGTCATATTTGTTTCGAAACGGAGAAAGGAATTTCATGCGTTAATTAATCATTTTAAATTGTCACATAAGCATATTCAATTCCTCAATGAGGAAGATCTTCCATTATGCAATTTTATATGTATGGAAATTTTGAGATGCAAAAGTGGTGATTTAAATCATTATAAAAGATGTTTTTTTGATGACCTATTGAAAAAACATTGTGGATGTAGAAAAAGGATAAATATTCGTAGTTTTTTTGTGGCGGATAAAATTTTAACCGGATGTCCGGACTTTTAGAATTTTGAAGAAGGAATTTTTATTGAAAAGTTGTCCTACAACAATTGAATTTTCTTTTTTAAAATAAAAAAAAGTTCGAAATTGGGGGCGAATTAATCGGGAGGTGTGTAATTATTTAAAAATTAGGTAATTGTGATGTAGAATCAGAATTTCTTTATTTAAAGATTTTTTTCTTTATTTTCATTGTAATAATAGGTTTCCGCACTACCTTTACGTCCTCATTGATTTAAGCAGAAATAATTTCAGAGATTTTAAATATTAAACTGTATGAGTAATTTATTTTGTTCCTCTATTGGGAAGAAGCTTTTGATGAGCATATCAGGGCTTTTTTTGATTATCTTTTTGATAGTCCATTTATCCATTAATTTACTATTATTGGTGCCGGATGGTGGTGTGAGTTTTAATCTTGCGGCAAACTTTATGGCATTGCCTGTGATTAAGTATGGTCTTCAACCGGTTTTAGCACTTGGGTTTATTGTGCACATTATCTATGGTGCCATGCTTACTGCGCAAAACAATAAGGCACGTGGTAATAGTAAGTACTCTTCCGGTAATAATACCAAAGATGTAATGTGGGCTTCTAAAAACATGCTTGTTTTAGGTATTACTATTCTTGCATTTTTAGGAATTCACATCGTAGATTTCTGGGTGCCGTTGCAGATTACACACGGAGCACATCAGGTAACAATTGCTGGTGTTGAAATGCATGATACTTATAGTCTTGTAAGTGCAGCTCTTCAAAACCCTGTTAAAGTAGCTCTTTATGTTATTGGGTCATTAGGATTAGCTTTACACCTTACCCATGGATTTTGGTCAGCGTTTCAAACGCTTGGTGCAAGCAATAATATTTGGCGTAAGCGCTGGACGATTCTTGGTATTATATTCGCTTGGGTTGTTGGTGTTAGTTTTTGTGTGATTGCTGTAGCAATGTTATTATCGTAGTCGTAATTCTTTAATTATCAAGAAATGAAGTTAGATTCAAAAATTCCTGAAGGGCCATTGGCTCAGAAATGGGAAAATTATAAGGCTAACCAAAAGTTGGTTAACCCTGCAAACAAAAGAAACCTTGATATTATTGTAGTTGGAACTGGATTAGCAGGTGCTTCTGCTGCTGCTTCTTTCGGTGAAATGGGTTTCAAAGTAAAAAACTTTACAATTCAGGATTCTCCCAGACGTGCTCACTCAATAGCTGCACAAGGGGGTATCAATGCTGCTAAAAATTATCCAAATGATGGCGATTCAGTACATCGTTTGTTTTATGATACTGTAAAAGGTGGTGATTACCGTGCACGTGAGGCTAATGTATATCGTTTAGCTTCTGTAAGTAACGATATTATTGACCAGTGTGTGGCTCAAGGTGTTCCTTTTGCTCGTGAATATGGTGGTCTTTTAGATAACCGTTCATTTGGAGGTGCTCAGGTAAGTCGTACCTTTTATGCAAAAGGTCAAACAGGTCAGCAGTTATTGATTGGTGCTTATCAATCACTAATGCGTCAGGTTAATGCTGGCACTGTTGATTTATATACCAGAACTGAGATCGTTGAGATTGTTGTTGTTGATGGTAAGGCACGTGGCGTAATAGCACGTGATTTAGTAACCGGAGAGTTTTCCCGTCACTTTGCTCATGCAGTAGTATTGGCAACAGGAGGTTACGGAAATACATTCTTCCTTTCAACAAATGCAATGGGATCAAATGGTTCTGCTGCCATTAAGGCTTTTGAAAAAGGAGCTGCTTTTGCTAACCCATGTTTTGCCCAGATTCACCCTACTTGTATTCCTGTTCATGGTGAATTCCAAAGTAAGCTGACTTTAATGTCAGAATCTTTACGTAACGATGGTCGTATCTGGGTTCCAAAAAAGAAAGAAGATGTTGAGGCTATTCGTGCTGGTAAGTTAAAGCCAAAAGATATCAAGGAAGAAGATAGAGATTATTATTTGGAAAGAAGATATCCTGCTTTTGGTAACCTTGTTCCTCGTGATGTTGCTTCACGTGCCGCTAAAGAAAGATGCGATGCCGGATATGGTGTAGGTGCAACTGGTTTGGCTGTTTATCTTGATTTTAAAACAGCGATTGAGCGTTTAGGAGAAGATACAATTAGAGCTCGTTATGGAAACTTATTCCAGATGTATGAAAAGATTGTTGATGACAATCCATATGAAACGCCGATGATGATCTATCCTGCAATCCACTATACAATGGGTGGTATCTGGGTTGATTATGAATTACAAACAACCGTTCCGGGTTTATTTGCTGCAGGAGAGGCTAACTTTTCGGATCATGGAGCAAACAGATTAGGTGCATCTGCATTGATGCAAGGATTGGCTGATGGATATTTTGTGTTACCATACACAATTCAGAATTATCTGGCTGATGATATTCGTACACCTCGTATGACAGGTGACGAGAAAGAATTTGTTGAAGCAGAAAAAGCTGCAAAACAAAAATTCGAGAAGCTCCTATCTATTAAAGGTAATCGTTCTGTTGATAGTCTTCATAAAGAACTAGGTCTTGTAATGTGGGACTTTGTTGGAATGGCTCGTAATAAAGAAGGCCTGGAACAAGCCATTGAAAAAATTGGAGCTATTAAGAAAGAGTTCTGGTCAAATGTTAAAATTCCTGGGTCAACTGAAGGAATGAACGTTGAGCTTGAAAAAGCTTCAAGATTAGCTGATTTTATTACTATTGGCGACTTGATGGCCCGTGATGCACTGAATCGTGAAGAATCTTGTGGAGGACATTTCCGTGAAGAATTCCAAACGGAAGAAGGAGAAGCGCTTCGTCAGGATGATAAATATACTTATGCAGCATGTTGGGAATATCAAGGTGATGATAAAGCTCCGGTAATGCATAAAGAAGATTTAAAATTTGAAGTAGTAAAAGTTGCACAACGAAACTATAAATAATCTTGTAGGTCGTTAATGTTCATTAGTTAAGCAGAGAAAAATGGAAAATAATATAAGTTTGACTCTTAAAGTTTGGCGTCAGAACGGGCCACAGGACAAGGGTCGTTTTGAAACATACAATTTAGAGACAGTATCTACCGATAGCTCATTTCTTGAAATGATGGATATTTTGAATGAGCAATTAGTCGGAGAAGGAAAAGAACCAGTAGCATTCGATCATGACTGTCGTGAAGGTATTTGTGGAATGTGTTCTTTATATATTAATGGTCGTCCGCATGGACCTGATGATGCCGTTACTACCTGTCAGTTACATATGCGTAAATTTAAAGATGGCGAGACTATTACAATTGAACCTTGGAGATCAGCAGGATTTCCTGTAATCAAAGATTTAATTGTGAATCGTTCAGCTTTTGATCAGATTATCGCTGCAGGAGGATATACTTCCGTTAGTACAGGTGGAGTTCCTGATGCAAATGCTATTCCGATTTCAAAGCTGGATGCAGATGAAGCAATGGATGCAGCATCTTGTATTGGTTGTGGAGCATGTGTGGCAACCTGTAAAAATGGTTCAGCCATGTTATTCGTATCTGCAAAAGTAAGTCATTTAGCTTTATTGCCACAGGGTAGAGTTGAAGCAGCTCGCAGAGCTAAAGCTATGGTGGGTAAAATGGATGAGCTTGGATTTGGTAATTGTACAAATACCGGAGCTTGTGAAGTAGAATGTCCTAAAGGAATTTCTATCTCAAATATTGCTCGTTTAAACAGAGAGTTTTTAAAAGCTAAGTTGCAGGACTAGTTACTAAAACAATTTTATATAAAGCGGTTGTTTCTGAATTGAAACAACCGCTTTTTTGTTTTATAGATGGAAGATGGGTCTTTTTATATTCTTCAAAATATCTTAGGTTGATTATTGGTTTTTATTAAATAATTGAAATAATTATTGCTGACATTTGTAACAAAATTGTTTTTTACATGTATATGCTTTTGAATCAAATGAATAACTTCAGATATTTAGAATGCATAAATTAAAAGTGAATTTTTTTTAGAAGTTTGTTATTTGTTGGGTTGTAGATACTTATAATTTTTTCTAATTTCGGAGCAAATGCTTCACCTCAAAATGATTGCTAATGCCTTACAGACGATTACCTAATACTGATCAGGCCCGATTGCGTGCGCTTAAAGCTGCATTAGAAAAAGGTAAAATAAATTATCCATATGATTTGGCTTATCCACAAAAGTTTTATCATGATATTCAATCGATATTACCTCAATTTGAACAAGCAGTTTCACAATATAATTTCAGTAAGGATCGTCAGGCAAAGTATGGTAAGTTATTGTCCGATCAATTTAGAGATGCAAGACTCTATGTTTCACATTTTATTCAAGTGTTAAATTTTTGTATCATAAGAAAGGAATTTAAACCTGAAGTTAGGGAGAATTTTGGACTGGAGATTGAAGATAAGGCTGTGCCTGAATTAGGGACTGAACAGCAGTTGATTTACTGGGGAGATAAAGTGATTAAGGGTGAAGAGAAAAGGATGATGATGGGTGGAACCAGAATCTATAATCCTTCAATAGCTATGGTAAAAGTGAAATTCGAAAAGTTTCTTGAGTATTACCATAATCATAAAAATCTACAAAAGACTACGCAAAAGATGCACGAAAAAGTGATTAATATGCGAGGTATGGTCGATCAGCTGATACTTAAAATCTGGAACGGAATAGAAGAGAGTTACAATGAGCTGTCTGCTGACGAAAAGCGCAATGCCTGTAGCGATTATGGAGTAGTATATATGTATAGAAAAGATGAGAAATCATCTTAAAAGTTTGAATTAAATCCCTGTTACTTTTTAATGAGGTCGGTACGTTTTTGTGATTTATATATGTAATATAGAATCATAAATACGCTTATTACACTCAAAATAACCCATATTACTGATGGGTATTCCTCACCCGATTCAAGAATATTCGTTTTGTCTGAACCATTAAGCGATTGATGGTAAAGAATAAATGCTAAAAAGTTATTGGTGAAATGTGCAGCAATAGCAAGCCATAAGCTGTTGCCATATAATACCAGGTAGCCAAATATCAATCCTAACATAAATCTGGGTAAAAAGCCGAAAAATTGCAAATGAATGGCACTAAACAATATAGCTGTAATCCAAATAGATAGATGTGCATTGTTGAATACCCGTGTTAATGAATTTTGTATAGCTCCTCTAAACAATAGTTCTTCTCCAATTGCAGGTAGTATTGCTATAATAAAGATATTAACTGAATAATGAATCCATCCGGTTCCTTTTAAAAATAGTTCGGTTGAGTATTGAGCTTCTTGTTCTCTTTTGTATATCCATTCCCCAATTTCTTTTAAATGTCCACCGAACTCTAAATGTCCATTAAAAACTCCTAAAAAACTTATAAAGGGTTGAGCTGTAATAGCTATTAAAATAGAAAGAGCCATAAAGAGTAAGGTCGATTTTCCTGATAAATTAAGCCATGTAAAGGGTTTGTTATAAGCCAGATGTGCAAAAAATAGAGGTGGAAAAATGAATAGCCCCAAACTATTGATTATTTGGTAATACTTTAAAAAGTTTACATTTTCGAATAAAACAGATGAGTCGGATATAATATCGGTTCCCCATATAAAAAAAGCAGGGATTAAGCCTATCACACTAAATATTACCCACGAAGTAAGTATAATTATTAGCAATATAAGAAATTGACTTACAGGGCTGGTTTTATTGGGTAAAAACATGAATCTTATTTTCTATCAGTTGCTGAAAATTCCGTGGGATAGGGTAAATGTTACCAATCCTTTTGTATGTACCGCAAATATAATCAATTACAAAATAATACCAATTTCACTATGAACCTGAGTTCGATTAAAATTAGCGAGCTCAAAATTCAGTAAATGATTGATTTACAATATAAATTTTTGAGACATAGCGAGTTATGGTGATAAAAATTAGAGCCGTAAATCGATTATTTACTGAAAAGTTATGAATGTCACTTATAAATACCGATTTTCTGCGTCATATTTGCTTACCATAGCCCGCTATGCTTTCGCAAACATTCCTTAAAACTCAATATTTATAAGCG
>JBNKRV010000239.1:0-2582 GCA_050296935.1 Marinilabiliaceae bacterium
TTCGGTATGGATAAGGAAGTCAGCAGTGACTTCCAGCTCATTGCCGGTACCAATCAAGATCTGTCTCAACTCGCCCAACAAGGCCTGTTTAGAGAAGACCTGTTAGCCCGCATCGATTTATGGACCTACCGCCTACCCTCCCTGAAAGAACGTCTGGAAGATCTGCAACCTAATATTGACTACGAGCTGGATGCCTTCTCAGGAAAGTCGGGGTATCTGGTAAGCTTCAATAAGGCTGCAAGAGAAAAATACCTGAAGTTCAGCACCTCAGCAGAAGCGATCTGGTCAGCAAATTTTCGCGACCTGAATGCAAGCATCACCCGCATGGGTACTCTGGCCGATGGTGGCCGCATCACCACAGCCGTGGTAGATGATGAAATCAGCCGCCTGAAACTCAAGTGGCGAACAGCACCTCAATCTCATGGAGCACCCAGTAGCCTCATTGATCGTGTCCTGGGTACGGGTAGTAGCGAATCGATGGATTATTATGAGCAGGTTAAACTCGCGAGTATCATCGACATCTGCCAGAACTCCCGCTCTATGGCAGAGGCTGGGCGCAAGCTTTTTAATATAAGTCGTGATACCAAAAAGTCGAATAATGATTCCCATCGAGTAAAGCAGTTACTCGAAAAATATAGGATAAAGTTTGAAGATATTAATTAGAACCTGTTCACCACAGGCGCACAGAGGCACAAATGTTTATCTTGATATATAAGGAGGTTTCTCAAACTTCAAGATAAATTGAACATCCATAAATTAAACATAATGAAACAACGATAAAAAGATATAAATTCTAGTTTAAAGATATTTAGTTTGAACTTAATCTGACAGAGGCAATTATTGACCTTTATTAAATCGGTCAACTTTTTAGTTTGTCAACATGCTGACATTTTATTCATTAGAGCAAATGGATGGAATCGACCCAAAGCGGCCATTCAACGTTTAACTAAACAGTCCGCGCCCGGCTGTTGACGGAGCGGCACACTAATGCCGCGGGTCTGATTTGAGTTACCTTGTTATGCATTCTTTTTGTATTTTTTCCATAAACTGATTAGAAAAGTAAAAAACAAGAAAAACATTGGTAATGCTATAAACACTTTAACACCAATAGTAAAAGGTGCAAAAGATTTACCCCAAACACAAGCTTCTGATATCGGATCATAGCCACATTCTTCCAGAGTAGAATTCACATAAAAATAAACTAACGGAAAAATAAAGGATATAAATAAAATGACATAGTTTTTATTTTTTTTCAGTTTTTTAAAAAATACGTAATATGAAATGAAAAAAGTTATTACCAACAAATACGGAAATATGAATTTTAAATACAGTAACTGAGTTGTGATTAAATCCATATTCTTTTTTCAAAATATTTTTATGTATAACGCCTACAGCAGAGGAAAACCGCAACGTAGGTTTTTCCTGCTGACTGTACTTGTTATGCATGTTTCAATCATTATTTTTAATAATGGAATCGTCTATCATTTTTTTGTATTTTTCATTTGCATCTTGATCAGTTAGAAGCATTCGAATAATTCTTTTATAAACAATAACACCATACCCATAACTGATTTTCTCTTTCAGCGTAATGATGATGTAAATAATAGATACGCTTGTAACAAGTACAGAATTCTTAAAATAAAAGCCAGCTACTAAAATAAGCGCAAGAAATAATATGCCAATTAGCTTTACAAGCTTAATTCTTTTTAATGTCATTTCCTCATTAAATGAATTGAGAATGATTTCTTTCCTTTTTGCTTCAATTTCTTCTTCAGTCATATTTTCCTGCATAACAGAATGATAAACGAGCCCCCCGAGTCTCATTATCATGTTTTAGTAAGATAGATAATTTCCTTAATTTTGTCATTCTATTCAATTAGATAGGATTTTCCTGTCACGTTATCATTGTAATGATAACGTGACAAGACCATTATTCATGGCTTTTTAAGGTGTGACACTTATGGGGTAATCTATCTCAATCTCAGAATCCACGTTTAGTTGATCAAATTCGCCTGGCCTGCCGGCAAAGGCATCTCAGTATAAAAACCGAGCAGTCATACCTTACCTGGATACGACAATTTTTCCGTTTTCATCAATTGAAACACCCCGAGAAATCGGGGCGAAGGAGATCGAGGATTACTTGAACCACCTGTCCACCAGAAAAGTGATTTAGGATTAAGTATTACAGTTCACTTTCTTTTTTCAGAGGAACTGAGTCAAACCCCATCATTCACCTCAAATGGAATAATATTTCCACATGTCCTCATTTATAGCTTTTGATCCTCTAGAGATTTAAAGTTTTGCTTGAAATCTCTTTTTAATACCCCCCTTCAAGCCCGCGGCAAAAGTGCGGTCAAATCGGGGGCAAATGGCAAGGGCAGAATTTTGCTCCTGCAATTTCTGCATTTACTACGTCCATGTAGCTTATGCCATTTGAGGGGCAGCCGCGTCGGGAACGCGTCTGGCCCGACCGCGATTTGGCCGTGCTTTTGACGACAAAAATGTCAGGAACATTTTTGAACGCACATCGTGCGGCCCGAAGGGTGTAGGGCAGGAAGCCCGGAATAATCAAGGGCTTGTGC
>JBNKRV010000240.1:0-4463 GCA_050296935.1 Marinilabiliaceae bacterium
CTAATCCTCGGTAACTTATCGACCCGGTTAGATACTCGGCTACGATGGCCTCTTTACTGATGTTTTCTTTTTTCTTGTCCATGACTTTTTGTGCGGTGTTAATTTACACTATTTGTGTAAACCTATATCAGGACAAGTCAGTTTGATACCTGGGGAACTCCGCATACATTTGGAAACACTGACGCCTACCTTCGTGATATGGAGTATATGCTAAAAGAGGGTGCCTCCTTTTCTATTTATATGGCTCATGGAGGTACTTCTTTCGGGTTTTGGGGAGGTGCAGACCGACCATTTAAACCGGATTGCTCCAGTTATGATTATGGGGCTCCAATCAGTGAGGCTGGAAATACAACTCCTAAGTTTTTTGAAACTCGTGAATTGATTTCGAAATACCTGATGCCCAATGAACCTGAATTACCAGAGGCTCCGGCACCAATGCCCTCAACCACTTTTCCGGAGGTTACCTTATCAGACTTTGCTCCTTTATTTGACAATTTACCTGAAGCTGTAAAATCAGATGAGGCTAAAAATATGGAGTTTTACGACCAGTCTCGCGGTAGTATGGTTTATCGCACTACCCTGCCTGCCGGACCGGAATGTACATTCAGTGTGGCTGCAGCTAACGATTTTGCGTGGATTTATGTGGATGGTGAAGAAGTGGGCATTATGGATCGTCGCCGTAGAAACTACAGCATTACCATTCCTGCTCGTGAAAAAGAAGCTACCATTGATGTTTTTGTACATACCATGGGGCGCATCAACTTTGGTAAAGAAGTGCACGACCGTAAAGGCTTAAATGCTCCTGTTAAATTTGAGGCTGATGGTCATGAAATTAAACCTTCTGGCTGGGAAGTATTTAATATGGACTATAATGATAATTGGTTGTCATCATTAAACTTTAAAGAAACAACGGCACCCAATACAAAACCAGGCATTTGGAAAGGATCGTTTACAGTAGAAAAAACGGGTGATACTTACCTCGATATGTCAACCTGGGGTAAAGGTGTTGTTTGGGTAAATGGTCATTGTTTAGGTCGCTACTGGAACATTGGCCCTACACAAACTATGTTCCTTCCTGCTCCCTGGTTAAAGCAAGGTAAAAATGAAATATTAATTCTGGATATTGCAGGACCGGATAAAATGGTTGTTTCAGGAATAAAAGAACCAGTATTAAATGATTTAAAGCCCAATAACGATTTCTCCGGAACCAAACGACCTAAGGTAAACCTGAATATTGAAGGCAAAAAACCTGTTCTATCATCTGCTTTTAAACCCGGAGGGGAGTCACAAACAGTAAAATTAGCCAAAACCACAAATGGTCGCTATTTCTGCATTGAACCAACCAGTTCATTAGATGGCAAACCATATGCAGCCATTGCAGAACTGGATATTTTAGATGCTAAAGGAAAATCGATCAGTCATCAGAAATGGACTATCGCCTATGTTAACAGCGAGGAGTCCATTGGTGAAAATGGAATAGCTGAAAATGCCATTGACGGACAAACTTTTAACCATTGGCATACCAACTGGAGTAGTCTGAAACCGGATTATCCACATTGCCTGGTAATTGATCTGGGTGAAGAAACCAATGTTTCCGGTTTTGTCTATGTACCCAGAATGGATGAGAATGCTGCCGGCAGAATTAAGAACTTTAATATATATGTCGGAGATGATTTGATAACGAAATAATTCCCACCCATATAATACGCACAAAGCCTGATTCCATTATTGAATCAGGCTTTTTTTATTGACCGGCATATCTTATTTCTGATTCTTTGTTGCCCGATATTTTTTAAAAATCCAAAATGGAGTTGCAATAAAAACTAGACAGTAGCAACAAAAGAAAATGTAATATTTCTCTTGTTGCTTGAAGTTACTTACTTCCATTCATGAGGACTTTACTTTCAAGATTCATTGCAACAGTTCCTTTCGTAAAGATTCCTGCATCATTAAGAAACGGCATACTTAAAGAAGTTAATATAGGGGATAAAGGATTGCTTGAACAAGTTAAACTTATTCAGGAACTGGAAGAAAAGGACAGGAACACGGTTTTTAATATTATTGATACTATGCTTACAAAAGCCAGGTTTAAGGACTTCTTTAATAAAAATATTGCTGCTCTATGAATGCAAAAAGCCCGATTGCTCGGGCTTTGGATTATTTAAAAATTTAAACTAATCTAACTTATTATTCATATATTTCTTTCATACTCTCCCTTACCTTTAACAATTGTTTTTGATCAGGATATTTTTTTATCATTTCATTAATTTTGGTAATATATTTTTCATAATACTGATAATCACCCGTACTATTCAAAGAATCATTTAATGATTTCAATATCCTTGTGTCAATCATTAATTCTTCTTTTCCTTTATTATCAATTTTCTTTTGCTCTCCTGGCTGTACACAGCCAATAATAGAAATTAAGGAGAGTATAATAATACACTTTTTCATTCCTTACTATTTATTTAAGATTAAAATCATCCGTAAAATTTAAACTAAACGGCCAAAAAATCGGATGATATACTGGCACACTTGCTCCTCCTGAATCAAAATAGACATTCCACCCACCTTTAACAGTTAACGAAACATTTGAACCTGATGGAAGATTGAACCGTGCTGAACCATTTACCAAGGCTTGTCTTTGTATAACATCTCCATCTACTAAAAGCGATGCACTAGCATTAAATACCACTTGCCCTCCAGAAACAGGCGTATTTGAATTAGTTACACCTACAAAAATTTTATCTTGATTTCCACGAATACTTATATTGGCTCGATAATTGGCCATCTGGTATGCTCCATAATTTGACCCTACATCTAATGGCACAAACCCAATTCTATTATGACTTTCATCAATAGATATTTGCCTATCGCCTTGCGATTTGGCAACTCGTGAACATGTTTATTTGCTTACCATTTTTGATAAATCCGAAAAGGACAATATTTCAGATAAAGAACTGCAGGAACTTTTGATAATGATTGAATAAAAAGCCTCGGTTTCCCAAGGCTTTACCTTTATAAAATTGTATCTTTTTCAAAGGAATTAAAACAAATTACTTAGTGTAGTTAGAAATTTATGAAATGGTTCTATCAAAATAAGCAATAGAGCAAAAATTACCCCGTAAAATAAATATGTATTAGCTAAAAAATTCTCAAGTTTCTTACTAATTCGACCTAAAATTAATGATATAATCGCAAGCAAAAACCAAGAGACTGGTGGCAATCCTACTTCATATTTTGTGTCTAATATAAAAAAGCATCCTACCAAAATAATACAATATCCAATTATCAATATATTTTTTACCATAATTTACCCTAATATCCTAATTCTCCAATTAATTGACCATCGTAAGTGTATACCTGAATAGATTTAGAACTTACTGTTGATAGTATTGAAAATACAGTACGGTCTACCGTTTTCATATACACACCGACAGAATGAACAGAACCAATTAATGCTTCCACATTGTCGTATCTATTTGCAATATCTCCAAATACTTCACCTCCAACAAAGCCAACTGTTGCGATTGTAACTCCAACTCCCCAATTAGCTTTTACGGTCAACAATCCTAATGCATAACTTATTCTAGAAAAAGATGATGATCTATTTTTAAATATTGCTTCCTGACGATTAAGAAACTTTCGTGCTTTATCTGCACTCATTAATTCGAGTGAAGTATTTGTCACCATTGTAAATGTTTGTTTAACTCCAGTTTCAACATCATTTACCCAAGCATTCCTATCCCCTCCGGATTTGGCATCATCCCAAACAAAGGTAGTATTATATGTTGTTACACCAATAGAAGTATAAGCATAACCCGTAGACGACAGAGGATCCTTTACCTTTTCGCCGTTAATAGTCGAATACGTTTTTGTTGTCTCCCAGTGCCCAGAACCAGGGTTCCCAAATTTATTAACGACTGCCTTGCATATCCGGGAATATACAACCCCATATTGTCATATGTTGCCCTTCCCCACATATCTAACTCTCGGCCATACTGCTCGGCGTATAACTGAGCGTATTCGTTCGACATATTCTCCAGTGGATTTTGGGCACTGTTTGCCTGAGAGTCATCATTAACATGAATTGTATTTACGGTATATTTCCCATTTTCATTGGGTACGGGACAAATTACATCGAAGGAGCTTAGACCGCTGGGGTCGGTATACCGCAGCGGGTTATTTAAGCAATAGGCATACATGCTTTGAGATATGCTGTTTTCTGCCAATGGGTCTATTGTATGAAACCTTGCCAGTGATGCGTCATACATGCGGAAACCGTAATCGTACCAGTCAAGGTTTTGGCCTCCTATTACATCATAAATAGTGAGATTCAACTGAAAATTATGAAAGAATAGCGGGCTATTTTGAATAATTTTCAGGAAGAAGATCGCTGTTTATAAGCGGAAACTTTCATGCTTTGCATAAAAAACTGATCTACTTCGTTAAATTTATCGAGC
>JBNKRV010000241.1:0-13683 GCA_050296935.1 Marinilabiliaceae bacterium
TGCATTTTTATCCATCAGCATGTTAATCCAGCCACTGCCGGCAGAAGTACTGGATGTTAGTTTATTTAAACCTGACACTCTTGATAAAAGACCTTCTAACTTTGAGGTTACCACTCCATCCACTACCACTGCATTGGCTCCGTGCATACTGTATCCAACCAATACACTTGGCCAACTCCTGCCCGGGGGTATAAGCGCAAGTTTAACATGGGAACAACAACAATACCTATTATAGATAAGACTATAAAGGTCGTGATGATAGTAAAGAGGGAGAAGGATTTTATTTGTGACATACTAGTATGTTACTTGGCTATTGATCTGATTATTATTTAAATTTAAATAATACTAGACGATTAAACTTAATTGAAGCGAAGTGATTTTATTCTTGTAAATTACCCATTGTTTTTACAAAAAATTAATTAACGTACTTTTCTAACTTTAACAGGACGAAAACCAATAAAAGGACTAGGTTCATCGTAATTAAATTCACTTGTAATCTTTACATTATATCCGGTGGAAGACCAACTACCTCCCATAGCTACACCTTTGACATCGATCATTTCTGCAACATTTCCAACAACATTATACAATCCAAATCCATTGCAATTGTATGAATTTATATCATGTGTAATGTTGTTGGGATCTAAAACTAATTTACTATCTATATATACATTACTAAAGTTATCATTTCTAATCAATTCTTGACTGATCTCGTAATAATTACAAAGAGGTTGTCTTTTATCATCCATTAACTTATCTCCCCAAGGATATTTTTTCCCTATTAGCCCTCCACTTGCAGCATAAATCCATTCATTTCTAGATGGGAGTCGGTATGAAAAACTAGCATCCGCTTCTTCTTCTGTTAACCAATCACAATACATTTGTGCTCCTTCATAAGATACATTAACAACCGGAAAATCAGTATAGGACAAGTAATTCTCTGTATACTTTTTAAACTTTTCACCTAGCATTATTGACCATTTTTCACAATCAACTTTAGCAATATTATATTTAATTATATCTTGTTTTTTTAAACTTGTAAGAAACTCTAAATATTCACCATTTGATACTTCATGATCTAATATCCAAAAAGATTCCATTGAGATTGAGTTGTCACCAATAGAAATATTTCCTTCGGGAATTTTGACAAAGCCATTAGTATTTTTCCTGCCAATATAATTAAATCCATAAGACAATAATACTATCGAGAATGTCGCTATTATAAATTTAGTCTTTTCTTTCATTTTTATCTTATTTATTTAATCTTAGCACATATCGCATTTAAATATCGTAATGTATTTTCTTTATTATATTGATTAGGAAAATACATGAAATCAACTTGTCCAGATTTTCTATATAAGAATAGACATGGAGATTGATAATCATTAAACACATTCATTAGAACATTAGGATATATATTAGTAATTTTATAATCTTTCAATCCATGTTGTCTCTTAAATACTTCAAATGATCTATTTATTTTAAAATCTGAATAAATTATTACCTTATTGTCTAATGTGTCACCAAAAACTTCTTTCAGGTAGTCAAATACATAAAGATAACAATCTAAACAGTCTAGTTCTGAAAATTCAAAAATTAATATTGATCCATCATTTTTTGTTAATTCATTAACAAAATTCATTTCTACATTATTACTTTCATATTTTATAAAGTCACGTATTAGTTTATTATATTTATTTATTTCGTAATCAGTCTTTTGTTTTAATGTATATAATTCTATCCTACCTTTATGCACTTTATACATTAATAAAATATTTAACAATACCAATACTATTAGTAACAATGTTTTCCAATTAAATACACTTTCTTTCATAAATTAAAAAAACTGGATTATCATTTATTGATATATTAGATACTAATTTCATTAAAAGATTTGAGCATTTCTCCCCATTCTTCAATTTATCATCATAATATTCTATAATACGTTCTGGTTCCAGCACACTAATCAAATACTTATGATTGCCTCTTGTATTAACTAAATTCAAAGGGATTAAATTATCATTATCATTATATGAATCACATTGAATATCATAATAATCTTTTTTGTAAAATATCGACGACCCAAATCCAAATCTTTTATTATATTGAAAATAAATAATTGTTGAATCTTCATAAAAATTTCGAATAGAATGACAATAATTATTTATCTCTTCTGTTACTCTTTTTTTAGATGCCTTCACTTTTTCTGGAATATTATATTTGTCGAATTCTACAAAATACTTTGATTCTATATAACTACTATCTATACTGTATATAATATTACCTAAAGATTCAATAACATAAGACTTTCCATTTGAATTAATAATAGAATTATCATATCTTACATGATAATAAAAACCAGCCAATTCATTAGGTGTCTCACATGCTTTTGCTAATAATTTACCATCATCAGATTCAATAATAAAATCACAAAATGTTGAAGAACTAGAACTCTCAACTTTATTACTTGGAGAGTTGTAAGAATACAAAGCTCTACTCCCTTCTAAAAGCTTAAACTCATTTGCTGGAAAATCAATTCTATATTCCGATTTGAAGTGTGCATTATTATCATATTCAATTACTTTTTGTGTATGTGAATCTAAAATTAGTACTGTATGTTTACTTTCATCGTAATCTAAGTCTGCAAGTTTCAGATACTCACCAGGACCTTTACCACTCTTTTTAATCTTAGATAAATAATTTCCATTAATATCAAATAACAATACACTATTAGTCATATTATCTACGATATATAAAGTATCACATCTAAACATAATCTTATCAAGCTCCCCTATGTTGGATTCAATGTCAGACTCAAGATAAACAACTTTTTGAAGTTCAAAATAATCTGAAAAGGAAACTTCAGGTTTTGATTCTGTAAACACATTAAGTTTAATAGAATCACTATAATCATATTTTTGCGTTTGATGACAACCAACAACAGAAAAAATAACTAGTGTAATTCCAATCAATTTACAATTCATATTTATAATATTTAAATAAAAAGGAAGACTATATAAAGTCTCCCTTTTAAAAATTATTTATGACCATTCACTCCATTCAGTCCATTCTGTAGGAGTACAAACAACATTTCCACTACCATCACAATCCGTCTTAGACCTTGACCTAGACTCAGTTGTATTTTCATCAACTTTATGATATTCATACTCAGTTGTTGTTTTTTTAGTTTTATAAGTAGAGGTTGTTTCAGCACTTGCATTTCTCAAAAGACTTAACTGAAAAAAGTTTAATCCAGCCTCATCATTAGAAATAAAGTCAATTTGAACATAACTTATTAGTAAAATACTAAAAATTCCAAAAAAATTAATTATTCTTTTCTTATACATACTTCTTATTTTTATTAATTACAAGACCATTCTGACCAACTAGTCCACCCATGAGATGTACAAGGTGTAATACCAGAACCTTCACAACTTGTCTTATGTCTTGATCTTGTACAAGTCATACCATGTCTTTGCTCTGTTTCATCTTCTTGAGTGTTCACTTCCTTATCATAACCTGTACTTAATTCAGCATTAGCATCTTGAATCTGAAAAAGATTTGATAAAAGACTATTTTGAATATCATTATCGAATGCTACATTCAAATTTAAAATAGATACAACAGCCAAAACAAGCGTTATAATTACATTTTTTATTTTCATATTTATTTAATGATTTTTTGTTAAACAATTTTAATAGCTAAAGCATAACCTACTATATTATTATCCTATCTTTGTCACATAACCTCCTTTCTTTCTTTGAAAGGGCGTTGGAACAGGAAGCATTATTGTTTTTAGCGAAACGGCTTCCTGTTCTCTTTTTGCCCAAGTTTATTAATCATTATATTTGTTCTTTACTCATGGAGTAAAGTCGCTTGTTCGTTAATGGTAACTTCGCCTTTTATTTGTACGCGTTGTGCAGCCTCTTTTAAATTGCCATAAATGGTAATGGTTTTGATAAACTTGCCGGGTAATTTGGCATCGTAAGTCACACTTATTTCTCCCTGCATCTTTGTTTTTATGGGTTTGTCCGGCCACTTAGCTTCCGTACATCCGCAAGAGGTTTCTACATTATAAATCATCAATGGATTGCTCCCTTTATTTGTAAAAGGGATATTTATGGTTTTGGGCACACCTTGCTTTATGGTTCCCAGGTCGATTTCTGTCTTTGTAAATGCAATGCTTGTTTTTTCCATGGATGCCATCATTGAATCATCATCCTGTAAAAGCAAATAGGAAGAAACGCCTATCGATGCAATAAACAATAGCCAAACAGTTGTTGTTAATATCTTTTTCTTCATATTGTTAATCTATATTTTTAAATATTCTACTGCCTCTCCAACTATCCCATCCATACTTATTTGGGTCGATGGATATAAATATTCTTCTGGCAATACCTATGATATGATCAAATGGTACAAAACCATAAAATCGACTATCAAATGAAAAATGCCTACTATCGCCCATGGCATAGTAATAGTCTTGTTCAAACATATAACTTGTTTTGTAGTGGTCATCTACAAAAACGCTGTCGTTTTTTACATCTAGTTGATGATGTTCGTGTTGAATTATTATTTTTTTGTACCACAATAAATTTTCAGGGCTCAATTGGATTTCCTTTCCTTTTTGGGGTACTACAATGGGTCCCCAGTAATCATTTGAGTTAACCAGTTCCGGATTATAGGGATAAATATTGCCATGTCCTTTTTGTGCATCATAAACAAACTGAACAACAGAATCTACCTCCAAACATGATTTAATCCTTTCTATTTCAGAATTTGAAACAGCTACTTTTGATATTTTTTTATCCGCATCGTAGTTCGTTGCCACTTGTTTAATATTTAGAGAATCCAACAGGCTAAAAATACTTCGATTACTATTTAAATAAATGTACCATTCATTGACCATGTTGTTCTTTTCCTGAATTAGCTTTTGGTTAATCCAAACATTTCCTTTTTCAACTTTAACAGTATCTCCTGCGCAAGCCACTATCCGTTTTATCAATACCATAGGATGCATTGGAGAATGAAATACCAGAATATCATTTCTTTGTATTTTACGTAATCCCGGTAGGCGTAATGGTTCTAAAATATGTTGTTCACAAAACTGCTTTAATCCTTCAAACTGAGATAAAATAACACCTACATTTGCCAGGTCTAAAAAGCTGGTAGGTCTGTCCATACCCAAGGTAAGCTTATCCACTATGATAATATCGCCCGGAATCAATGTTTTCTCCATGGAACCGCTAGGGATATTATATACCTCTATAAAAAAGGTACGTACCACAATGGATAGAATGATTATCAATGCAAACCACTTCATGGGGGCGTACACTTTATAAACAATAGTGCCTGTCAATCGTTTGTACCAAGAATACTTTTCAATAATTATGGAGATTAGAAAAAACAAGGCAAACAATGAAATCCAGCCTATTTGTGTCCAAATGGTTAGTGCACTCCAAAAAAGGAAAAACCAGAGCTTTAAATCCTTGAGGTATTGTAATAGGATATGTAGTATATTTTTTTTCATGATAATATTACAATTTAACCTTAGTGTATTTGCTAATAATTGCTCTCATTTCCTCCTTAATTTCGTCTATGGCTGTAGAGCAAACCTTTATATCTTTTTCCAGCATAAACCTAGCTTTAGCAACAGCCTTTTCCTCTTGTCCGGATGTATCATATAATTTTGCCAATAAATATTCAGGATAAAACTTATGAGGTACCATATGGCTGGCGGTTATATAATTTTCTTCGGCTAATTGATATTTCTGCATTTTTAAATAGCAATCGCCATTCGTGATATACCAAAATTCATCTTTATAAAAGCACCCTCCTTTTTTAAGTACTGTTATGGCTTTATCGTATTCTTCCTGCATAAACAAACTTTTACCATACTGTTGCAATAGTAAACCGTTATTAGGTAATAAACTATCTGCCTGTGCAAAACTTTCATTGGCTTCGGGATAAGCTTGTATTTGATACATTTTGCTCGCTTCGTCCCATAACCAGTATACTTTTTTAATTTGGGGTATTTGGATGATATAGAATATTCCTAAAGCTAAAACTCCAATAGTAATTATGCTTTTAAAGGGATAGGTAAGCCATTTTTGTTGAAACCCCCATCCTTCTGATAGACCTGCAATAAATGCTAAAGCTGTAAAGAAAAGTAAAGTAATGGGAAGTGAATAAAAAGGATAGGAAAAACAACCAAATACTAATACCCCGACAATAGTGGCTTTGGAGGCTCCAATTAATAAATGTTTGTTATTATCCGACCTATCTTTGGTTTTAGCCATAAGTGCTAATATCACAACAGCTAGCATAATGAACAAACCTATAAGACCTGTTTCGGAGGCAGTCTGTAAAAACTCATTAAAAGCCCATTTAACACTACCGGCCAGCATTTTTTCCGATTCGGTACCTTGTCCGGATTCAAAATACGCAGCCTGAGTAGGGGCAAAAGTAGCTTGTATGGTATTAAAACCATGTCCAATAAAGGGTTTCTCTCTTATGGTATGAGAAGCCATTTTCCAAATCAGCATACGTCCTGATGCCGAATCTTTTTTAAACAAATATAAACCTGAAAGTAAGATTACGATTAAAACAGGTGCTAAGGTAAAGGTCAAGATACGTTTCAAACGGATATCCAGAATATCTTTTAGTTGTGTTAAAGGCTGATAACGGTAGAAACTCCATACAATAAAACCTGCTAAAAGTCCTAAATAGCCTGCTCGGCTTTGTGTTGAAGGAACAACTGTTATAATCAGGCAAACGACAACATAACCTGTTAATGGAATAAGCTGATGTAACTTTTTCTTCAATTTCACTGAAGAAAGATATATTGCAAATGGAAACGAAGCCACCAGAAAACCAGAAAAGGGGGCAGGGTTAAAAAAAGTACCTGTTACCTTAAACATGCCGTGGTATATATGGTATTTGTCATATATCTGTAAAATCCCAAGTATTGATTCTATACCTGAAATTAATACAATAGTGATAACGGGGATATATATCAGGGAAAAATGGTTTTTACTTTCAGCATATAGTATTGCTTGTTCCATTAAATAATAAAACATGAAGCAACCTGCCCACCAAAAGAATTTTTCATCATAATAGAGGCCACCTATTTTCCCTCTTAAAATAATCCATGTAAACCATAATAATATAAATAACGAAATACTGCCAACGCGTTGTTTCCAATTCAAAAATAATGCAATACTTCCTACCGGAATAAAAAACAACATTGTTTGTGCAAAAAAGATGATTTTCCCCAAACGTGTTGCGTCATATAACTCATTATCCACGAATAATGGTGCAATAAAAGCAACGCTTATCGCAATAAACAGTGTAAGTAAATATATATTTTTATTAGTACCAGACTTCATTTCCATATATTATTATATATATTATTGGATGTTGAAAGTTTCATAAATAGAAACCGAAATAATCTCTAATTTGATACTTTAAAGATTGATCTGTTTGATACTTTTTTAAGAAATGAAGCTGATCTATAATCAATTTTCAGGGTTGCTTTATTCATGTTTGACTAAGAATTTTATTTATCTTACAAAGATAAATATTAAGAGTGCACTGCACTTGCACTCTTAATATGTATCTTGTTTTTTTAATTACAAAAAAGTTACTGAAAACTTACACAAACCTATTACTACAATATCCTAATAAATCAAAACTGTTTTCTATTTTATATTCATTTAAACTTTTGTTGTAACTAATCTCAGCACCTAAACACCTCAATTCTTCCAGATAATTAAAAAATGTACGGCGAGATATCTGTAATATTGATTGTATTTCATCAGAACTCAATCCTCTTCTACTCTTTAATAATTCACAAAGTCGGGCCATTTTAATAATTTGATTATTGTTCATGATTATGGATTAAGGGATTTAAAACTTTTTATTTACCACCAAACTTGCTTATCTTTTTCATAGGTAAATATTCTTTCTTCTCTACCTTTAGTTAGATTATGTAATATGTACAAAGCTTTCGAGGGAACTTCTTTGAAAGTAACCTGATGTTTATCCGCTTTTTGCCTACCACAAGAAAACCAACCATTATCATAATATTCTAATTCATATTCATCACCTGGTTCTATGATATTTCCATCATTCTTTGGTACAAAACCAATTTTACTTAAATCAACCTTACCTTTGAATTCAAATCCAACCCAGGCATTATTAGCAAAAGGTGCATTAAAACCAGTTAAGATATTTCCATCAAAAACCCTTTCTAAAGTTTCTCCCTTATCTTCAAAGCTTCCTTGTGTACCAATTATCTTACCTTGTAATTCATTTCCATTCTGATCATAAAGCATTATCTCATTAATCATACAAAACGAATTCTTTGGACCAACATACCTAAAGTATTTATACTTTATATTTGAATGAATATTCCTTTCATAATACTGGCCATCAACATAAAAATCAACCTTCCATAATACATCCGCATTTTTAAATGAAGGATCGTTAGATGCTTCAAAAATACCACCCTGAACATTATTACTTAGTCGTGCTTGCCAATGTATAAATGGATACTTTCTTTTTAAGGTTAAATTAATTAATGAATCTTTGTTTGGAATTTTAAAATCAACCTTTCCATTTTTCTCTATGTGAAATGGATAATAAAATGATTCAATAGAGCCTCTGTTATAGAATACAGGAAGATACATTGCTCTTTCTGATATTTTATTTATAAAACATGTATCGCTTACCGCTTCGCCTCCCCATATAGGAACCCACTTAGTATTATCAAAAACGCATACATAACCTATTTTTTTAGACACATCCCGATTAAACTTTATAGGAACTTTCACATCGTGCACATTACCATATTCAGCAGTCACATCCTTATAAAAAGCATCTCTTAAAAGGGGAGGTACATCTTCAGCTGATTTCTCTCTAAACACAAATGCATCTTTATTTGCTGTGTAAGATTTTCGAAAAACCTTACCTTTAGGATATTCATCATAGTAATTGTTTTCATATGGCTTTTGAGCCATAAAATACTTTATTTTCCTACCTTCCGAATTAATTAATACAGGCCACCAATGACGATCATTCCTGAATGGCCATTGTAGTACATAATCATAGGTAACAGGCACCCCAAAAGTTCTATTTAAACTTGTAACAAATCTCACCTCATCAATACATGACCCCGCCTTATAATTTATCAACTCTGATACCGTTGGGTTGTACATTTGTGAAGGGAAATCGTAGAAATCAAAGTCTCGTATTTCATCTGATAATCTTGCTGCTAAATCAATACCACTATTAGGTTTAATTAATTCATTAATATTATTACATTGTGCTTTGGGAGTGACTGACCACAATTGATTATTGCTGTGATTGTATCTTAATAAATAAACTTTTTCTCCATCTGTAGTTAAACATTTTCCATTATATCTGTTTACTATCCTAAACATGTTTTTTCCTGAATGAACAAAAAGCCAATCTTGATTTAAGTTTCCGATATTATTCCACAAAATAATTTTCCCAAAATCTTCATATTGAAAATCTAACAGGTCTAATACTAATTTATTACAATTAGGTTCCTTTTCAACAATTTTATAAAAACCAAGTTCTTTCTCAGCAAAACTAAACCTACCAAACTCATCCGGGTTCGTTGATACAATCAATTCCTTATATTTATAATTCTTATCCGAAATCGATAAACCCACTTTGTTTTGAGGATTGTAGAATTCATATTCAAAATCAGGCTTCAAATCAATTGAACAATTTTTCAGATAATCATTAAACTTTAGCTCTAAAACATCAAGTCCAATATTACCTTTCAAAACTTCTATTTTAATATCACAAGTTCCTTTTAATTGATCGAAATCAAATTTTTCTTTTCTTATGTTTGAATTGATCTCACTTAATATTGTATCCTGTCCGGTACTAATACTCAGTTCAACAAGAGAAGTATCCTGATTAACAAATGACAACAGAAATGATCCAACACAATCATAACCTACTTCGATATCACGCAAGGTAAAATGGGCTCCTTCGCTAAGCAATAAATACTTACCATTTGATGCTAAAGCATCTGTAGCTATTTTCAGTGAATCTCCTGAATATTTTTCAAATTCATATACATCACCTCTTTCATAATTTACACAGCCTGTCAATAATTTTGATCTATTATAATCATCTTGTTCATCCAAGGACCATAATTGCCCTTTCCGACCATCAAATCTTAAAAGAAATACATTATCACCATCTGTAGTTAAACATTTTCCATTAAACTTATTAACTATTCTGTACAAACTACTTCCACAATGGACAAAGGCCCACTTTTGATTGGATTTATTTATTTTGTCCCATAATATTACCTTTCCATAATCTTCATATTGAAAATTTAATAGATCCAAAGTATTTTTTCTATTCAAATTATCCTGATTAACAATTGCAAAAAAACCATAATCATTACCAGAAAATTCAAAATTATTAAAATGAGAGTATAAAGAATCAACGGACAGAATTTCATTATCAGTACCTTTCGAAATACTTAAGCCGACATTCATAAAGGGATTTGAAATTTGAAAAACTCTATTTGAAAAATTGGTTTTACAGCAACTATAATAATCATTGAATTTTAATTCAAATGCATCTAACCCAATGCTACCTTTAGCTACTTTAAATTTTATATCATAAACTCCTTTTTTTAAATTAAAATCACATTTATTTCTTTTGTGATACTTAATACTCCAACTAGTAGAACTTAGAAATCTACTTTCCTGAGTTTCATCACCTATAGTTATGAGAACGTATGAAGTACTGTCATTACCATTAAAATAAGAAATAAATAATCTTGCCAAACAATTATAATCAACTGTAATATCTTTTAAGATCAAACTATCACCTTCATTTAGCCTAACAAAATTATTATTTGAAGCAGTGTATCTATGTTCTATTGATTCAGATTGGATTGAATAATTTTCAGCTTCATATACATCTCCATGCTCATAGTTTATACTATTTATTATATCCTTATATTTACAATATACCTTTGATCTCCATTCCTCAACCTTTTCGTCCTCTAGCTTATAAGGCAAAACATATTCTGCAAAAATTTCAAAAGGAGCATCCTTACTCCATGATTGAGTTAAATATAAATCGCAAACTGAATTGATATACTCAATTAAATAGCTAGATGTTAATGTTTGTATATGAAAATTTACATTTCGATTATTATACCCCTCTAATTCCTTTATTCCCTCAATAAACTTTTCTCGTCTTAAGCTTACTGGATAATTTTCACTAATTTTATCGTACTTTTCAGCTAGCTTAGTGTTTTTATCACTAATTACATTATGCTGAAACGATAAGTTACTTATTAAATAATTTGCTGCTGCATATTTAAAAGAATCCTCCTCAAAATGATGTAAAACTTTTAAAAGTTCTTTTTTATTATCACCACTTAGTTTTAAGGCTTCTTTTAACTTTGGAGAGTAATTATGGCATGAAGTTGTAAAACATATAGTAAATACTATATATATGTTAAAAAACAATCTAGGTTCAGGTTTAATTACAAACATTATACATTCTATAGTTTAATTATCAAAGACTTAATTATACTAACGTATATATTATCAATGTAACAAAATAAACAAATACTTATTGTATAAAATGTCATCTTTTCATCATTTAATATCAATAATTCGATATTAAAACGCCATTACAGTCTTTATTATGACACACTAAGTCATATATAAACACGTACAGTGTTCATAATAATAAATACAAATTTCCATTATATACTTTTACTTATTTCAATAGAGTTATATATTTATTATAACATGTAAATACCTATTAAATTAAATATATTATCTTTTAAATATTTTTCACTATAAACCTCAATTCATTTTTCACCAACAATAAATATTTTTAGAGGTTAGTAGATAAATACTTATGTTTACCTTCATGAAAATCAATGGTTGTATGGAATTATACAAAGGACAAAATGCTCTAGAGTTCGCTGATCGTTTCAGGACAGATGAAGACTGCATGGAATATTTAGCTGAAATCAAGTGGCATGATGGATATAAATGTCAGAAATGTGGACATTCAGCATATCAACAACGTAAGAACCACGCGCGCATCTGTAATAAATGTGCTCATATTGAATCTGCTTCTGCCAACACCCTATTTCATAAGGTAAAGTTTGGTTTACGTAAGGCCTTTTACATCTGCTTTGAGATGCCAACCACCACTAAAAGCCTTTCAGCAAGTTACATGTCCGATCGAATTGGAGTAACGGATAAGACAGCACGTCTATTTATGCATAAAGTTAGGGAAGCCATGAAATCTAGTGGTAAGCATCCTATGGATGGTAATGTACATGTAGATGAATTTGTTGTTGGCGGGAAAGAACAGGGAGCGGTAGGTAGAAGCTACCATAGCAAAAAGAAAAAAGCTGTGTGTGCAGTAGAGCTTACAGATGATGGGAAGGTAAAAAGAATGTACTCAATAAAAATTGAGAATTATTCATCGAAAGAATTAAAACGTCTTTTTAAAGCCCACATCTCTACAGAGGCAACCGTAACTACTGACTGCTGGAGAGGGTATCGCCCATTGCAGAAAGATTACACCATTGAACAAGTAGAGAGTATGTGGGGGGAGGGCATATACTTCAAGGCTCTACACACCATGATACATCAAGTTAAATTATGGATTCGCACAACCTACTCTTGGGTCAGCGAGAGCCATATCGATAAATATTTTGCCGAATTTTGTTATCGAATTAATCGGTCTCAAATGAAAGACAATATTTTTAATAATCTAATACGAAGAATGGTCGATGCTGACCGAATTAATCAATCTGAATTAATAAGTACTTAGCTACCGACCTCTAAATATTTTTTTTATTTATTCAGCTTGCAATCTCAATTGAAACTTACTATTTATGGAACTGGATAATATGATGCTTTCCATTATCGTTATCTGATTAATTAGCGACTATCAACAAATGCCTATAATATTTAAATGTTATAGATTCTTTGCCATTAGAAAATACAATAAAAAAACAACTGTATTGGTTCTAAGACCCACGATTCAAAAATAATGTTTAACCTGTCTGTATACTTTATAAACAATACTTCCATTAAAAAAATATTAAGAAAGCACATCACATGCACAAATTCCTGGTAACCAGACTCAAGAAATTATTGACATCCTGGTTTATTAAGACTGATAGATTGTTTCGAATAGAAATTGTCACATATGTATTGTTCTTAATATGTTAATCCCTATGTCGTATTATAAATTTTTGAGATATAGTTGTTTGTACTATTGAAATATTAATTTTAATCACCTTTACTTAACCTCTCATACTTATACTTTCCAATCAAAACAAGGCATTTAACAATTAATTATAAAATATTGGCTTATATTCAAATTTAACCTATCGGTGAAAGAGCGATACCAGGGCAACAAGTAGATGAAAATTCTACAGCAAATTTCGGAGTTGGAGCCTTTTTATTGGCAGCCTCTGAAATGTATAAATTTGTTGATTAGTTTATTATTTATTAACCTGAGTTCGATATAAAATTAATGGCTCAAATCGCTTATAAATATTGAGTTTCAAGGAATGTTTGCGAAAGCATAGCGGGCTATGGTAAGCAAATATGACGCAGAAAATCGGTATTTATAAGTGACATTCAT
>JBNKRV010000242.1:0-3423 GCA_050296935.1 Marinilabiliaceae bacterium
AAGCGTATAAGGGACTTGCACCCTCCGGAAAAACTACAGTTACACAACTTATTTTTGGTGTTCTGGAAATAAATTTGCATTTTTCAAATTTATTCAGAACTTCCAGTTGTGTGCACTGCCACCCATGCAGGGCACACACACTGTATATACAAAATGGGCGAGATAGTAGTAAATTCAACGGTTGTAGCCCGCTTCATCTTTGTAACGGTTTGAAAAGTTTGAAGCCCGCAATCGCCTACTTGCCATATACTCAACGTTAGCAGCAAACTAAAATAGAAAATGAAGAAATTATTATTTCCATTATTATTTCTGGCAATTACTACAAGCCAACTATTAGCACAAAAAGTTGACGATTTAATGAATCAGTCATACAAAAAAATAGAAGCAAAGGATTTTTATGGAGCTATTAACACATTATCTGAAGTAATAAAAATAAATAGTTTACATGATTTTGCATTACATGCCAGAAGTTTAGCATATCTGGAGTTAGGAAAATTAAATGAAGCACTTATAGACATGTCTTTGGCTATAAAAATCAACCCTAAATATGTGTTTCATTATTCAGACAGAGCCGTTATTTTTGATGATTTGGGATTATTGGATTCCTCGCTAATTGATTATAATCAAGCAATTCAACTTGAGCCTAACAATCCGGATTTTTATCATCAACGTGGTTATATTTATGAAAGACTAGGTAAATTCGATAATGCTATATCTGATTATTCTAAAGAAATTTTAATATCAAATGATGATGTTTATGCATATAATAACAGAGGTTATGTGAAATACTTGAAAGGTGACTTGACAGGTGCTCTTTCTGACATAAATTCGTCACTTACATTAGATTCAAAAAATTCATATGCGTATCGAAATAGGGCATTAGTTTATATTGCACAAAATGACTTAAAAAAGGCTTGTCTCGACATAGATTATGCAATAAAACTAAATTATGTTAGAGATTATGGCGATGATATATTAAAATTAAAAACTAAAAGCTGTAAATAAGTGTCAGTTGCTAACAATGCCTATAAAATAATATGGGCTACTTGGTTACTTGAAGTGATGAACAAGTAATAAGCCCCGCCAAATCGCTGATTTGGCTTTTATGAATGAAAATATAAAAACAAAATCAATAATTTGGCTATACGCTTAACGGGGAATTTTGTGCTTTCGAACCTTGCAAGGCATAGCCAGGCGTTGTGGGTTATATTATAAAGAATAAATCAGCTAGAAAACAAACAAGTTAGCAGGAATATGAGGTGTATAAAATGTAAACATTACATTCCAGATGGAGCAGGATTTGAAAAATGTCCAGAATGTGGTTTTCCGATTGGTGCAAAATTGACTATTGAACAAAAGAAGATTATTATTGAGGAAAAAAACAAGGCGACAAATTTACAATCACAATTGACTTTAAAAAAAACAAAAGAAGCAAGGTTGACTAGAGATGAGAAATTAAAATTAGAAAAGAGAATAGAAAAGGGCAGGAACAGATTAATTTTTGTATGTTTTATAATGATTGTATTAACTATTGCTGTTTTTCTTATACCTATTGGGTTTCTCCCATCAAAAAAAGGATTTCTTATAAATGATTCAGATAGAAATCTTACGTTTGTACAATCAATTGGTTTTATTAAGACAGTAATTATTTTGTTGATACTTGGATGTTTGTTTTTTGTAGCTGTATTACACCATACTAAATATTTTAAAC
This sequence comes from Marinilabiliaceae bacterium, assembly GCA_050296935.1. Classification (GTDB taxonomy): domain Bacteria; phylum Bacteroidota; class Bacteroidia; order Bacteroidales; family Marinilabiliaceae; genus Saccharicrinis. Next base: position 1,712 of record JBNKRV010000242.1, read on the forward strand.
TGAAAAAAGATCTAATAATAGGTATTACACTTACATTTGATACTAAAATTATACGGATACGTGAATTGGCTGGTGATGCAGAAAAGGAGTATGATGTTTATCTTGAACAGAATATCGCTAATATTAACAAGCTGAATTATTTGATAAGCGAATTTCCGAATATTCAAGTTGGAGACATGATAAAAGTTACTATGACAAAAAATGCTCACTTTGTTGTTTATACGGGAAAATTAAGTACAAGAAATAGATGATAGTTACAACCCATAACAAAAGCTATGACCCAACAAGGCCAGCTAGTTTTTTGACGGCTGCGCGGGTTCTGCAGCCCCACCAAATCTGCGATTTGACGTTGTGGATTATTTTTAAGGTAAATCACATATTTGGCTATACGCTTAATTGAAAATTTTGTACATTTAAATCCTAGCTGGGCATAGCCCGGCGTTACAGGCAATTAGAAGAAGACTAAATGAAACGATTTTTACTATTTATTTGTTCAATCCTCGGACTGTCATGTGGTAGTGGGGCTCCAGAGGAGGATCTAAAGGCAAGAATTGAAACAAAGCTAAAAGACGCATTGACACAATTTGAACCGACGAATAATGCTTTTCTTTTTACGGTCTATCACAACGACACTTCGATAGTACAGGTTGTCCATCGCAGTTATATTGAACAGACACATCAACCAAATGACGAGTTTGGACTTGTAATTAGCGTCACTTTCGACCCGACTTTCCCGAAGGAAGTTGAAAATCACAAAAAATTTAAGGAATTGGCCATCTCAAAAATGTTCGTCAGCTATGAATTGGATGAGATTCCCTGTTACGCTCTCGACCTTGACAAGGACGCGACCAAAGGTGCAGAAGTACTGACAACACTTTTGACAGACTTGTATGGATTTGACAATAAAAGTAAGCTCGAAATTGAATTGCTTGACCAGGGACAACTTAAATGAAAATGAAAAACTGGCCACAACAAGAGCTAAAGCAATCATGCTGGTTATCAAGCAAATATGGAAGTTTAGAGCATTTTGAAAACCCGCCAAATTCAAAATTTGGCTTTTAGATAAAAGAAATTAAAATCAAAATTTTAAATTTGGCTATTTTCAGCTTGGAAGGGTCTCGGTTGAAGTCCAGCACGCTGTTTAGTGTGCCGAGAAGCAGTACATCGGCGAAACTAGTACTGCATGCTGTAATTGAGATGGTGGAGATCAGTTGTAAGGTTGAACCACCGCTGTCGTCTTACAGGAGGGGGCAGCAAACCACCTAAAGGTGCTGCGGTAAAGAGCCATGGTGCTGAGCGTTTAGGAAAAGGTAGTATCATGAGTATTATCAGGTAAGGATAATGGAGTTGAACGAAAGTGAACCGCTGATGAGGCGTCGAGAAGTGCGCACATCCTGTCAAAAGCCATAGAGTATGCAATATGGTGACAAAGCATAACGGGAACCTGTTTACTGGTTATGCGGCAGGCGTCGTTCAGGCGGCAAGAACTTTATCCGGGCTCAGTTATGGAACTCGGGAACCTGCGCAATGATGTTAGTCTGGCATAACGCTACCGATTTAGGATTCGCAGCCAAACAGAAGGGAAATGCACAACAGGTTCACCCTGGAGGCAGAATACTGAAGCGTTGCAGCAGGGGCGGACTAGTCCGTAGTAGTGATGAAGCTTCTGTAATGGAGGTGGAGCAAAGGGACTAGCTAATTTAAATTACACA
>JBNKRV010000243.1:0-8227 GCA_050296935.1 Marinilabiliaceae bacterium
GTGGCTACAAACTTCCATCAAGTCAAAACGTGAAAAGAGCTTTGAAAATGAATGAGATTGAAAAAATATATAACTACGAATGTAAGGAGTTTTCATATCGTGACGAAGCTAAAGATTTATGGCTATTTAGTTACCTTTTAAATGGGGCTAATATGAACGATATTATCAGATTAAAGTATAAGAATGTTGATGATGAATTCATAACATTTGTTCGTAGAAAAACCAGAAAAACTAGCAAATCATCTAAGCCAATAAGCGTTGCTCTTACTGATGATTTGAAAAGATTAATAGACAAATGGGGAAATAAAGACCGCTCTCCGGAAAACTATATATTTCGTTTCATAAATGAAGATATGACCGAAAAACAGATTAGGCGTTGCTTGGATAGACTAATCAAAAGAACTAACGACCACATGAAAAAAATCGCAACAGAAGTAGGAATTGAGAAAACGGTAACCACATATACGGCAAGACACAGCTTTTCAACTGTATTAAAACGTTCAGGAGTTTCAACTGAATATATTGGGGAAAGTTTAGGACATAACAATCTAAGAACTACCGAACTTTACCTTGATAGTTTTGAAGATGAAACAAAAAAAGAAGTGGCTAAATACTTAACGGCATTCGGGAAAGTAAAAGCCTAATCTACTTTAAGCAGATTTAGGCTCTTCATTTTCAGAAATAAATAATTCAAATATCGAATCTCCAACACCAACATTGTTTGCGAAATCACAGTTCTTTTCACATTCAACATCATAGTTACGACTAAGGAAACCATGTTTAAATCTATATTTTTGCTCACCATAGTATTCTGGTTCAACAAGGTCTGCTACTAAAGCCATGAAATGTAACACCTCCATTGACGCCAGATTAAAACTGAATGGAGAAATATTTTCACGATTCTTCAAGTGATGATTATCCGGTAAACCTTGAATATACGATGTATCTTCAAGAAGCCCTTGCTTTTCCAATTCAACATCCGAAGAATGATAAGCATTTAAACAATGTAAACAGGGTCTTCCCGGTGTTACTGTATGAACCGTCCAATCCGCAAAGTTTAGTTTTTTGTTATCATCAAATTCAATACTAATACCTCCATCAATTACCGGAATGAGATGTGCATAAGCGATATGGTTTAGAATATATCTACCCCAAGGCTTATCAACACAGCTAAAAAGAACATCACAATCAAGTGATAAACGATAGGCAACTACATTTGCTATATGCTTATCAGCTATTTCGATTTCTAAGTTGTTTGAGGTTGATGATTTTTCAATGTTTCTTTTTATGACATCAATTTTTCGCTCCCCTATATCATCTTTAAATACACCGCACAATCTGTCAAGATTATGTTCTTCAACGGTATCATAATCTATTAAAACAAACTTGAAAATTCCCATTCTTGCAAGCATCTCACAGACAACTGAACCAACACTACCAAGTCCTATAACACCAACTCTTAGGCGAGTAATATCATCATTTTGTTCTTCGCCCCACACATTTACAGTTCTGATTGTTTGTCCGTTTGGTTTAATTGCAGGTAGAATTTTATCATTAAAAAATGGTTGAAGTTTTTTCCCTACAACTTTAACGGATTCTGACCATTTGTAAATTATATCTTCGTCTTCACCATAATACCAAATTCTGGAACTCCAATATCCATCATTTCCTAAAGTCATTCCAACGAAAGGCAGTTCGGTTGTAGAAAAAGCATTTACAAATGTCTTCATTTCAGTCGATTTATCATCATCACTCATACCTTGCCAACCAAATGAAATAGGATGACTATGCAATAATGCAACACCATAGCCTTTCTTCAATGCAATTCTACAAACTCGTAACAGATATTCGTAATTATAACTTACGTTGCCATGAACATTTCTATCTCCCTTCTGTGGAAATATAACCTCTTTGATGATTGCTGTGAATTTATTTTTGCCTTCGGAAGGAATCCATAAGGCAAAAGTTAAATCCTCTTGTCCATCCTCTCTTAATAGGTGTTGCTTTAAGGTTGCATCAATAGGCTCACTTAAAGCACAGCTAAAACTCTTTTGCTTAAATATTTTTAAATATTCCATTTATTTGTGACATTAAATCTTTTGTTGGATTTTCAGCGGAAAGATTAAATCGAAAACTCCAATATCTCCACTCATTCCCAAGATTACTGTTAATAATATTTCGCTTACCTGGTATCTTGTCTTTAAAATCAAGGAGGTGAGGATTAGATTTTACATGAATACTAGCTCCGGCAGTTCTTGGGTAATCTTTAGGGACAGGAATAGCTAAAGCAATTCCTTGTCCTTTAAAGATTCCAAACTGAATTTCATATTCAGTAATAACAACATAATCCATCCCTTTACTATCTGTCAAATACTCAACAGAATAATCATCTGAGATTAAATCATTGTATAATCTCTCTTTCCCATATTCACTCATGAGACTGGATTAGGTTTCTTACTAAAAATGGAAAAGTGCATCCCATTTTTCATTTCAATAACCTGTTCGAGGTTATTTAACTCGTCTAAATCATGTCCATGCTTTAACACAAGAACATTTTCTTGTGGATTGTAACCACCAAAGTCAACAAGTATTTGCTTTACTGTTAACTGTGTTTCAGAAGTTTCAAACTTCTTCTTCTCAATAAAAAAAACTGTTTTGTCGTTCATTTTAAAAAAATTAAATATTAATATTTATTTACCTTTTGAGTCTTTTCTGTTACTCCTAACATGAGGTTTAACCTCTATTTTCTTTCCGTTGACAACTTTTGTGTAACCAGGAATGCGATTGAACTTCCGTCCACTAGAATCTTTTGCCATATTTTTCTATTTATTACTGTTTATTACTAGCTTTACCGATTAATGCTAATGGGAAATAAAAAATTGCCATTAGCAAGGCAATTTTTTAAAAGTTTTTAGCATTACATTATAAGTGAGTAGTTTGGAACAGTTAAAAATCACTTCCGATTATGACAATATTGAATGGGAAAAAGTCATTAAAGTATTAATGGCTTATGCCTATGTTTTAATTGGAGATAATAATGAGATGGAAAAATCAAGAGCAGACCTCGCTTATGATTATACTATGGAAGCAATATCCAAATATTTGAGCGATAAGTCTAAATTCGATTCTTCAAGGAATCCGGATTTAATAAGCTTTTTAAAATACAATTATCTGCGTCAAATTATTTCAAATGGCAAAACTAGTGGAAAGTACAAATATGAGAATAGCTATGAAGATGTTAATGATAGCAGTGCTATTTCAAAGGAAACATTCATTAAAGACTACTATCTGGAAGAGCATATTGATGTAAATTCAATTGTTCTTCAAATTGAAGAAACATTAGCTACTGATAATGAACTATTACCCTTATTTAAGTGTAAGTATTATGAAGATTCGAAGCGTTCTGAAATTTGTGATGATTTATCAATTTCATCGCAGGAGTATGACAATAGAATGAAAAGATTAAGACGAATAGTTAAAAATATCACTCAAACGGCAAATGGTCATGAATAAAAAAGATAATAAAGAGCGATACGTGTCTTTAATACATGATATTGCTGAATCGGTTAGTTATAATGAGGAGTCTGCTGATTTATTTTTTGCGGAAGAAGGAATAGATATTGATAAATATATCGCAAAAGGATTAGGTCAAATAGAATCATTAACAAAAAAAAATGATTCAAGAAAATTAACTCCTAAGAGTAAATCATCTTCTAAGAGTAATTTATATTTCAAAAGAGCTGTTTTAGCTGCCGAGATAGCATCTCAGTTACACAATGAACCAACTTTTGGGCATGTCAAATTTCAAAAATTGGTTTATTTAGGAGAACAAATTTGTGAGTTAAAAGCTGATGAATACTATTCAAAACAAGCTGCTGGCCCTTACGACAGAAAATTTATGCATAGTATTGATAGTCAGTTTAAACGTCAAAAATGGTTTGAAGTAAAAGTTGAAAAGAAAGGAAGATATTCAAAATACAATTATTGCCCACTTGAAAGTGTTGAGAAATATAAGCAGTATTATAACAACTATTTTTCAATTTTTGATAAAGAAATTCAATGGCTCATTAGCACTTTTAAAACGCAAAAGACTGACGATGTAGAATTGATAGCAACCCTATTTTATTGTTGGAAAGAGATTAAAGAATCACCTGAGATTTTCTCTGAAAAACTATTAATTGAGAGGTTTTATAAATGGTCTAAAGAAAAAAGCAAATTCCCACAAAGTAGTGTAGAAAAAGGCATTAATTGGATGAGAGAAAATAAGCTCGTGCCTATATCAGAATAAACACTTACCAAATAGTAAATTTCGGGAGAGGTGATATTTATACTTCAAATTCGATCGAGCTAATCCGCTTCAACCAACCTTCAAGGAATAAATGATTTTTGCCTTTCTTGGCAATCTTGTGGTAATAGCGGATTCGAGCTTTTTTGATTTCCCAAAATAGTTCCTTTGGTTGGCAATTTGCAATCGCTTCAAGTGTCATTTTACCAATAATACCATCGATCTTCAAGTCGGCATCAAAGAATTGGTTTAACACACGTTGAACGCCCCTGGCTCCCCATACTCCACTATTAACGCACCAGTCAAAAATGATTTCTTGTAGTGAACCATTGGAGATTTCATCAATTTTAAACCTTTTGTAAAAGGTCTGCTGATAAAAATCCTTTACAAGCTGTGTTAATTGAGGAACATCAATCTTAAAGTTCCAAGGTATTTCTCCGTAGGTTTCTTTGTAGGCATCAATGTATTGCCAGCCTTCCCAATCGGGATGTAAATTCCGGGCAACACCCATATAGGTTTCTCCACCTTGGTCGCCCTCTACGTTGGCATAATAGCCTTCATGTTTGATTACGCCATCAAACAACTCATCGAATGTTTTCATTTTTTACGTCTGTTTTTAAGTTTGACATCGTTTACTCCTGACATTGCACCACCGAAAAGAAAATCAATAATGGTGCTTAGTTTTGTGGATATTCCACCGTTGATACTGCTTACAAATGCTATTTGCCAATCATCAAGCTGAATGGTGTCGAAAATGAAGTAGTTCAGCATTACGAAAGTCAATGCACACCAAGCAAGTAAAAAGAAGATTGCGAAGGCTTTTTGAAGCCAACTGTCTTTCTGATACATCTCTCTGGCTGAACTCCTATCGGCAACTGCCATCTTAAAGAGTTCCATTTTCCCCTGGAGCTTTTCTTCCTGTGTGGTGAATATTTCATCAATCAGCTTAGTTCCTTCTTTTAAGGTTTCCGCAGCTCCGGCATTAATTACCTTTCCAAATAACTTTCTCATCGTTCTACAAATTTTAAAATGGTATCGAGCTTCTCGTTAAGCTGTTTAATGGTTTGGTGGAATAGTTCCTTACTCACATAAATCTCCTTGGAGCTATCCCTTAAATCTGATATTCGTTTATGCAGTACCGTAAACTTGTTTTCGCATGAAGCAAGCTCTTTAGTCAAGTGCTGAATATCCTTTTCCAATAAATCGGTTTTAGCATCCACCGTTTCTTTTGTGGCATTCTTTGAAATGGCATTTCGGATGATGAAGGAAACCACACCAACGATAAGCGAACTGAAAGCACCGATAACAAGCCAATAAAATTTTATTGTCATTTCTTCCATGCTAAAAGATTTTAATGGTTTCTGTACTACCCTCCGGAAAGCGGTTTTTCTCCATCGTTGCACTATGATTTTCAATGTGCATAATGGCATCCACAATATGCTCCCATTTAGTTCCGCCTTTGGAGCTGCCATCTCTGTTTGCCTGATTGATGATTACAAATGAAGTGTTGGGAAACTGTTTCTTCAGCTCTTTAAATTCCTCGTGAGAAATATCGGTCGTTTGAGTACTGTCGATAAATACCACATCGTAATCTCTAAATAACTTCGGATTGTAATCCTCGATGATTCCAATTGGGCTGTTGATTCCAAGCCTTACCACTTTCTCCTGCATTGTTCCTTTTGCACCTTCTTCATTGGCTACATACAGGACTTTATAACCATGCTGTTTTACCAATTCATCGGCAAACATCAAGGCTACGGTACTCTTGCCATGAAAGCGTGAGCCGTAAATCATTATATAGAATGGGATATACAGCTTACCTAATAGTTTCCCGAACTTTCCTCGGATTGAGATGGTCTTAAAATTCATTTTGGCAAGGTCGTTTGCCAAAACAACCTGGTCGGATGCGATGACTGCGGTTCTTGTGGTGCCGGGATTGAATGCCCTTTTTTGTGAGCCACTACTTTTGGGCATGGAAGTAGTGGCATTTACTTTCCCAATCCTGCAATGCCTTGTAGCCCCTTTAACTGAACATTGGTAACAAGCAGTTTGTCACTCTCCAGATAATCGTGTAAATGCTTTTGGACGTTTTTCACTTGTTCAAATTCTTTGTCGGATTTGTCAACCTTACCGTTTTTCAATGAATTGGTAACTGTGGTAAGTAAGCGTTGGGCTTTTGCCTTTGTGATATTGCCATACAGATTGATGAATCTTTTAATCAGAGCAACTGCCGGAGTAACACCGTAGTCATCCACTATCTTTTTCAGCTTCGTGTATAACGAATCCGGAACTTCAAACTTACAAGTGCCATTCATATCCTTGTAAGTCTTGATAAGGTCATTACTGATACTTTTAATTTCCGAAGCGTATTTGCTTGTTTTACGGATGGTCTTTTCAGTAGCAGCCTTTTGAATCACCTTATACAATAGCGATACTTGACGTTCAGTTACCTTCTTATTGTGAAAGTTCAGATAACGCCTGATTACTTTAATTTCCAACGGCATCAAATCAACCTCGATGGGTTTTCGTTGTGCTTTTTTGGGTACTGCCGTTTTCTTTGTGGCAGTCCGTTTTGGTACTGCTTTCTTGGTCACATTTTTTGTCGATTTTTGTGACGAAGCAGTCTTCTTCTTCGCTGGTGCTTTCTTAGGTGCAGGGCTTTTCTTTTCTGAATCCTTTAAGTAAGGTTCAACGATTTTGAAATGATTATTCAACATCTCTTTAATGTCCTTATCCTCATTGTAGAAATCGGCAAATGAATCAAACTCTTTATGTGCTTCCTGTGCTGCTTCCGGCAACTTTTTGAAGTCAATATTTTTGGTAGCTTCCTTGTAGTTTTTAACTGTAAGTTTCATATCACGATATTTTTAATTGTTTCTGTTTAATGCGAATTGCTTTAGCCCTGATTTTGGCAAGTTTCAGTTTGCGCTCTTTGCCCACTATCACACCTTTGTTCACGCTGCCTTTCTCGGTCAGGTCGATGTATTCATCGGCACGTTTATCGGTAAATGGTTCAAATGATTTAATGGATAAATGCTCCTTGATGGCATAAATCAGGTTGTCAAAGCACTTGTTGATGTAAATGCGTTCCTGACCTTGCGGATAAACAGGATGGGAAAACATGCCACCTGATACCAAGTAATTATTTACCCGGTCCTTTTCCTTTAGCTTGTCGTACACATAGCATTCAAAGCTTCGGGCAAACATCTCTGCAATATCTTTCCAATAAGCACCTTGAAGTTTTGAGTAGTGATACAGGTAGCTGTCAGTTCGGCGCTTCTTAGTCTCGTCAAAATCATTGTAGCTAACTGCCTTATCATCTAAAGCATAATACCCAAAGCGAAGCATTAGGATAAGCGAAACGATACTTGTATGCACCACCGATTGCCTCTCCTGAAATGTCGGTACAACCTTGTTTATAGAAGTTTTTAAAATATCCTTGAACCAATCTTTTGTTGGCGAAGAATTACCACCGATGAAATACTTCTTTTTGTACCCCAAACTTTCAATGATGGTGTTCAGGTAGCTTTCTGAACGAAGCGATTTGGTTGATAATTCCAAGCCATTCAAGTAATGGTCAAAGAAATGTCCCCACTCATGGGCTACTGAGCCGTCACCGTTTCGTTTGGTCAGATTGATGAGCTGGCGTGTTGGGTAATAGGTAGCCATTGCCTTACCACCACGACCAAAAGCCCCAAATGCAATAGCCAGGGCTTCGTTTATGGATAGGTTGATGTCAAGCACCTCGCATAAATCAACGATGGCTGCAACAAAGTGGCGAATGTGTTCCCTGGCTTCATCATCCTTCACGTAGTTTCCTAATGTGAGCGATTTAAAATGAAGCTTCTTGATAACCGTATTTTCATCAGCTTCTTCAATCAATAAACCGCCTGTGCGTTTGATGTATGATAGCGGTACGGCTTCTATTTTAGGCTTGCTACT
>JBNKRV010000244.1:0-4554 GCA_050296935.1 Marinilabiliaceae bacterium
GATAGCTGAATCCAAACAAGAGAAAATTAAACGTATTACTGGATTTGATCCGGAAGTATGTCCGTGCTGTAAAAAAGGAAAGTTGGTAATAGTAAATACCCAACCACGGATACGATCGCCAAACCAAAACTTAAGGAAAGTACTGAAATCTAAATTATTGTAAGAATATAAAAACCATTAAAAAACTTCATCTTCATGAGGTATAGAATCGTATGGCCTAAACTGTAGCATTTTCAATTTAAATGTAGTGTTTGGCATTAAACGAAACCAATAAAAGCTACAACTCTCACAAAAACAAAGACAAAACATAGTCTCCAATATCCATAAAAAAACACAAAAACCCACTTAAAATACTTGGCTGGTATTAAAAACGGGTTGTAGTTCAACCGGGAATAATCGCTGGGTCGTGCCGACCGCTCATATTCCTATTTATTAGCTGCTGGTTTTTCTAGCAAATTGTATCAAAATTAATAATGGAATTATAGCAATCAAATTTAAATAATCTATAAAATCATAATTATTAAAATAAATTGAGAGTGAAGATGATATCCACCCAATTAGAAAAACTAAAAAACTAATCCCTGCATATGCTTTTATTAATTTTAGATTATAATATAACTCGTTCTTCAATCTGAAAATCCTAATTGTCCAAATCGTTGTAAATATTAAATCTATTAGTACTCCAATACCATAAATAAATTTACAATCTCCACAGTTATAATTATTGAAAAAATACTTAATCAATGTATTAAGTCCTAACATTAAAAACAGTATCAAAGTGATATTTTTAATAATATTCAGTTTATAATGTCTGAAATATCTGTATAGAGATAAAAAAATATAGGTAAAATTTAGTAACCACAAAAAGGTCAATATGTCTTTATAAACTGATAACTTATCCACTAATTCAAAGAAATTTATCAATCGAATTGTTATCAGTAAAAAAGAGCTTATAATTAATAAATATTTACTTTTTCTGTTTAATTTATATGTTTGCATTACTCATAATTATTTTCATCATATCTCAACCATGGAGCTGCCCCAAACTTGCATACAACATATCTATATCGTCATTGTCGTTTATATACCAATATGGCAGCATAACGACAATGTCTAAATAATATAATATGTTTAGTCATTTTGCCAATCAAATTTAGCAATTAATTTTTCCTATAAAAATTTGCAAGGAAATTGTTTTTTAAAATATATCTGCAAATGAAACACATTGTAAGTAAAGCAACTAACATTTTCCATGTGCATGAAAGCTTACTATAGCTAGCTTTGTAAGCAATTTATGAATCGTTACTTTTACAAAATGAGCTAATGGCTTTTCTTCAAAAAGCCTATAGACCACAAAGTGGTTTTATAATTCTCTAATTCGCATAATTCGTAGTTAAAAGAAAATCTAACTTACTGATCTGCAGCAATGAAATTATCCGAGGCGAGGAAAAATAAGTGTATCTGATGTCTTGAGTATCCTTGTATAAATTGCATGTTGAAAATTTACTCAGATAATTCTTTAGTTCACTGTAATAATGGGACATTGCAAGGAATTTCAGACTGTCTGATACTGGGTATCAGTGCAATGCGGAATTTTAAGGGACTTTTCTATCCAGTCACTATATCGTTCATTAATTATCAAATCGTTCAAATTCAACACTTAGCCTGCATTGCATTTATACAATATTTGCAACCGATTTTCTTTAATCATTTCTACTTAGTGGTCGTCTATAAAGTCCAGATGCTTCGTTGTTACTCAACATCCAGATCCTCATATATGCTGGTATACTGCGTTTGAATTTTTCACAAGCCTTGTATTTAAACTTTACAATCCAAACACCCGACTTTATGGACGGGCGCTACTTATACAATAATAATAAACATGAAATAAAAGTAAGTAGAATATTTATAGTCCTAAAACTCTTTGTTGGCAATGTTTTGTTAAGACGTTTTCCAATGATAGTACCTGCCAATACTATAGGAGTAAATAATAATGAGAGTTTTAATGCCTGATTTGTGAGCAATCCTAAATGCAAATAACCAATAATGGCAATAGTTGCTGTAACAATACTGAACCATGCAAATATCTCCCGAAACTTCTCATTATTGATTTTCGCATTATTTAGAAAAAGAGCCAGAGGTGGCCCGCTAATTGAAACTGTTCCTGTTATAAGCCCGATAACTGCTCCAACAACAGTATAAACATATGTTGGTATAGTTTTTTTTTCTTTTTTATTATTTATTAATGATAGAATAGTAAGAATAATAAATAGCATTCCTGAAAAATGAATTAACCAATCTGCTTTAATATATTTCAAAACAACAACACCAAAAATTGTAAATAAACCTCCTGAAATCATTAAAAATATTGATGGTTTATCAATTAATTTACTTTCTTTTTTCTGCAGGATGATGAATAAGGAAGCAATTAAATTACAAATCATCAGAACGGGAATTATTTCTTTTGGTTCGTACCAGGTTAAAAGTATCGGCAGGGATAATAGTGCAAATCCAAATCCGGTTATTCCTTTTATTAAACTGGAAACAACAATGGTTAGTATGATATAAATATTTGGCATAGTTTAACGGGTTAAAAGAAATAATGAACCAACTGAAATTATCGTCCATAAGGCAATTCCAAGTGTAAAACTCTTTACTCCGGATTGTTTGATTTGGCTAATTGAGATATTTGACCCGATCAGGAACAGAGCGACAACCATTCCGCGTTTGCCTAACCAACCTAAATGAGAATAGCTGGTCGCAAAATCCGGAAATAGATTAGCAAATACAATGGCAATAACAAAAAGCAAAATAAACCATGGAAATTTAATCTTCTTTTTTTCATCACTTTTATTAAGAAAAGCGATGATCAAGGATAGTGGAACAATCCACAAAGCACGTATAAGTTTTACGGTTGTTGCAACTTGCAATGCTTTTTCTCCATAACTTGCCCCTGCACCAACAACCGAGCTGGTATCGTGAATGGCAATAGCTGCCCAGTTACCAAATATTTCCTGACTTAACCCTAACTTATGACCGATTAACGGAAACAAAAACAACGCAACAGCATTCAGCACAAATACTACAATAAGTGCAAACGAGTTCTGATAATTTTTACTGTTTAATACAGGGGCCACTGCTGCTATGGCACTTCCTCCACAAATAGCAGTACCAACAGCGATTAGAAGTGATATATTTTTTTCAACTTTTAAAAGTTTCCCTAATAAGATACCACAAGTCATTACACAGGAAACAGAAACTATTGTTTCTGCGAAACCACTTTTTGAAGCGGCAAGTACATCGCTTAGGTTCATCCCGAACCCCAATAGAACAATAGAAAGCTGTAAAATATGCGATGTGTATTTATGAATATTTTGGTGTTTAATCCCGATAAGAGAAAGAACTAAACCTACAAATAAAGCAATTGCCGGAGATACAAACGGGAGAAAACAGAAACAGATAATTAATACATATAGCAAGTTAAAGTTTACAAGCTTTGTTTTGCTATTCGCCAGGCTTTTAATTGTCATAAATCCTTTCATACTTTTTTGTTCAAAAGTACTACAGCATTATAATCAATACAAATACAGAATAATTATATACTATAACTATATATTATACTAACATGGGAAATATTTAAATAATTTAATCTGTCTGCTTATATGTACCCCTTTGTAAGCGATACGAAATCTGCAGGAAATACCAGATCCTGCAAATTTAATTTCTACTGTTTTTTTTAAAAGATATCACGTTCTAACTGAGCCTCTTTTAACTCTTTTCTTAAACGCTGAATCTCTTTTTGTTCTGATGTCAGATTGACATTTCCATATCCGGATAAACTTCCCTCTCCATATTGTTCCAATCCCGCTTCCAACGACGAACTATATCTGGTCGAATATCTAACTCTTGTTCAACCTCTGTTGATGCTTTGTCTGAATGACATAAACTTACTTTTTAAAAGTAAATGAATGCTTAATTCGTGATTCTTGAGAAATTTTCGAGAAACTTATTATCTAAATCCTTATCCGTTTAAAGGGCTAATTTTCCATTGGTTAAGGTTGCCGGGAATATTCCGGCACTGTGGCAACACGATAAAAAATAAACGCTCACTCCTCTGTTTTCAAAACGGATCAACCTTGATGTCCTCTTTTCTATCGTCACTATATATTGGTAACCATAAATATAAAAACCCCTTTATCAGTATGTTAAAAAGGTATTGGGTGCCAGATTCTATAAACATTACCTGACCAATCCTGAACTGCACAAATACTGTCTTAATGAAATTTGGCTATTTCTTTCTCAGTTATAATCAAATGTATGATCGTAGAAAAAATTACTTATCTGAATGGTTTTATATACTGTAAAAATTGCGCATGAGCTCCCTATTGCTTCAAATTGACTGAAACATTAAAAAACTAATAACCTGAGTTCGATATAAAATTAATGGCTCAAATCGCTTATAAATATTGAGTTTTAAGGAATGTTTGCGAAAGCATAGCGGGCTATGGTAAGCAAATATGACGCAGAAAATCGGTATTTATAAGTGACATTCAT
>JBNKRV010000245.1:0-3948 GCA_050296935.1 Marinilabiliaceae bacterium
TGCATTTTTATCCATCAGCATGTTAATCCAGCCACTGCCGGCAGAAGTACTGGATGTTAGTTTATTTAAACCTGACACTCTTGATAAAAGACCTTCTAACTTTGAGGTTACCACTCCATCCACTACCACTGCATTGGCTCCCCACATGTTGTAGTTTACCGACATGCTTGATTTATTTCGTCCCGGGTATAATCGCAAATTAAGCAAGGGCATAACTGCAAAACCAATTATAGATAGTACTATAAATATGGTGATGATGGAGAAGGGGGAGAAGGTTTTTTGGGATGACATATGGATATAAATGTATATTACAAGACTTTGTGGCTTATGTTTTCAATTGTTATTAAGCCCAATGGAAAAAACAGTAGCATGTTTTTTATTAAATTCCAACCATCTTAAGCTTATATACATTCTAGTTATCTTTTATACAACGTACAGGAAGACCTGCATCACTTGGAAAATTGGTCATTATTTTTACCCAATCATTACTAAAGTTGACAACATTTATATATCCTGTATTATCTTCTCTTGAACTACTCCAATAAAATGAAGTCATAAAGCTTATTAAATATTTACCTTTTTTTAATTCATCTCTCACCGGTCTACGATCTGAAGCTGGAAATTTCAAAACAGAATTAAATGCATCTTGCTTAGTTCGCCAATTTCCTAAAGTTAAACGCCATTCATTTGCTGTTGGCACATGCCATCCATCTGGACACACATTAACTGCAGTTTTCATTACTTTATTTAAACCATTATACCAAACACAATTTTTACTTCCTTCAAAATTCCAATCAATTCCTTCTGCCGGAATTATATACTCATTATGATTAGGTTGTTTGCCTCCAATGGCAACTTGATTAGTAAAAAAAGTATTATCTCTTAATTGATGACCATCAACTTCTCGTCCCCATTGAAAAAGATCACCATAAGCTAATGTATCTTTGAGCGATGTTGCAACTCTCTCTGCCCCAAGGTTACGATCCATCCAGTATCGTCCTTTATATTTAACAATACCATAGGTTACAATCTTTCCATCATACCAAAAAGATATATTGTCTAACAAATCCTGATTAATTAACTCATTCTCTATTCTCAAAATGCGTTTACTTTCTATTTTATTTATTATTGCCTGATTAACATATGAATCAACTTCTTCATATTTCCTATCAATGATTTTTCTGGAAGAGTCTTTTAAAATGACACAAAAAGATTTGGTCCGTTGTAAATCTGTTAATTCAACTTTTCCCCAATTAAACTTTATTTTTACACTTCCTTCTCTATCAGAATATTCCACACTTTTCTCTGAATATAACAATTCACCGGTATTATTATAAATTTCTGCACTCAAGGTATATTTGGTATGTGAGGGCTTATTTTTAAAATCAATATACTGAATTTGACTCTTAGTACTATGAACTAAGAATATATTTAATACAATTATTAGCAAAAAAAATTTCATTTATATAATATTTAACCTGAAACAGATAAATCACAATAGTCTATCAATTATTTTATTTTAATTTTGGTTTTTAGAAAAATAAAAAGTCAAAAAACGTTTTAAAGGTTCTAAAAAACTCTTATCAATCGGAATTGCATAAACAAAATTTTTCTTTTCACTATAAAATGATAATATAGGATATGTAAATATATCTGATTTTTGTATGAATATAGAGTCTGAAATAATTGGACAGTTTAATCTTTTATAACGGACAAATTTCTCTAATCTTTCTTTATCATAAGCAGTTGCAATAAACAATTCTAAGTTACTATTTTTATCCTGAAATTGTTTAAAAACAGTTAGAGCTGAATCCAAACATTGATTACACACATATTCTGGCACATACAGCATAAATTGATTTTTTAAACTATCAGGAAGTTGAAAATCTTTAAAATAAGTTTCCGTTTCAAATACTATTTCTGTATAGTTTAATGACCGGTCTATAAATTTTACTTGATTTGTATTTATTACTCTCAAATGATGCAACATGACAATCAACAAAATATTAAATACCAAAAGCGTAATGATAATAATTTTCAATTTCACAATTAATTAAATTTAGGATGATATAGAACTAAAATTGGATTAGAATCTGGAGTAATACCTGTTGGTACTTTTACTTTAATATCTCTAATATTATTCAATAGGTCTGTAGGAGAAATAGAAATGATTATATCATTTTTATAATAACCATGCACATTACTTGGGAAGTATTTACAACCAAAAACGTCATTAGTTAAATCGTTTCTGAATATGATTATTTTTTCACTATTTACATCCTTAAAAAAATAGTGCATCCTATCTTTATATACAAAAGTAAAACTAATATAACTATCATTCTCCCAATAATCATCTGTTTCTTGCATATACTCAGGTGAACGTTCCCTATCCATGAAATTTGTTTTTCTTAAAACTAATTTATCACTTTCAGGAATTGGAAATTCATAATTAATTGCTTTTAAAAAGGTAAGCTTCTCCGGCGTTAACAGAAATACTGTATCTACATATGCTCTAATACCGATTATTTTTCCATTTTCAAGTTGATTAAAAGGAGGAGAACACATAACATCATCATTTTCATTAATGGATTTAGAAAAATTTGCAATTAATTTATTCCTTGTTATATCATAAAAATTATATCTATAATCAGTTGAATAACCGGTCATTAGTAAAGTATCATTGTTTAATGCAAGTATATAATCTGCATCATTGAATTCTCCAAAAAGCTTCCAGTCTATTTTTACTTCCTCCACTGATCTGAGATCTTTATCTAATTTAAATAGTCGATGAGGACAAGCTGAAACAAAAACATGGGTATCAAAAACTGAAAAATTGGCAATCCGTAAAAATTCAAGAGGACCTTTTCCTATTTCTTTAAAAACGTTTATAAATTTCCCTTGCCGATTAAAACAAAATAATGCGTTAGCGTTTGATCTATCTAAAACATATATTCGATCATTAGTTATTTTTACAAAATCTGCTCTTCCAATTAATGATTTTTCTGTATATTCCAATGAAATTATAGTATCTACTTCTATTAAATCTGATAATTTCTTATTAGAAACAATATCTTTCGTATTTACATCTATAGTAACTATTTCGGGATCATTCTCTTGTTTTGTTTTTTCTATTTTACAGGAGTACAAAAATAAAAAAAAGACTATGACACTACTAATGATTGTTTTTACTCTTTGCATATCATTTATACATTTTTAGTTTATTACTAATTATATGTTTCCAGCACTAACATTTTTGGATGTAAGACATTATCAAAAATTTCGCATCCAATTTTTAGGCGAGGTGAACATTTTTCACCTCGCTCTTTGAAATCTTTTACAGCATCAAATTACAAATCCCATGATGATCTTTTTTCATATAGAGTACATTGAACTATATTACCCGATCTACACTCAACTTCATACGTTATTGTACCATCAGAAGTATGACCGGTAACTCCAGTTCTTGCCCATTCACGATTATTACTATCTTCTGCTTGCGCTGTTGATATTTTTGCTAAATTGGATAAATCAAATATTGAGTCACCAGTACCTCCAAATAAAAATAGAGAGTTAATTGTTAGAGTTGCAATTGCTACTATGCTAAATATTATTTTTTTCATTATTACTAAATTTTTATGTATTCTAAGATTGACTAAATCGCCTTTTCTATCCTTTCACAGGCAAAGCTTTTTAAGCTTTCATTAAATTTTAACTTATCTTTGTCACTATACCTCCTTTCTCTTTTAGAAGGGTGTTGGAACAGGAAGCATTATTGTTTTTAGCGAAACGGCTTCCTGTTCTCTTTTGCCCAATTGAATATTCGTTATATTTGTTGTTTACTCCTGGAGTAAATTCGCTTGTTCGTTAATTGTAACTTCTCCTTTTATTTGTATGCGTTTACTTTCTTCCTCAATGGTTTTTATAAACCTGACGTATCAATGCAGCCAC
>JBNKRV010000246.1:0-57047 GCA_050296935.1 Marinilabiliaceae bacterium
GTTTCGTTTACTGATTTTTTTAACGCTTTTTCATGAAGGCGGAAATGCTACCCTGATATTTGAAAGATACCTTATAACCCGTTAGAAATAAAGATTATGCTAAGGTTAAATAGTTTATACCGGACACTAATGATTTAAAATAGTACAACCGGATTAAATAATATCCTCAATTCGATTCAATTCTCTGGTTAGTTGTTGTGTTGAGTTGAAGTAAGAGGATGAAATCGCATGTTCTAAGGTGGTTTCAATACGTAATAATTCGGTAAATGTATAATTCAGATTGAATTTGTTATCTTTGGCAGATTGTAAATAAATGAGAAATCAGCATGCAATTTAAACAAGTTGTTGGTCAGGAAGATATAAAGTCCAGGTTGGTAAGAATGGTAACTGAAAATCGCGTTAGTCATTCGTTACTGTTCACAGGTCCGGAAGGAAATGGGAAATTAGCGATAGCGATTGCATTTGCCCAATACTTAAATTGTTTAAATCCAGCAAGTGGAGATTCTTGTGGAGAATGTTCATCCTGTAAAAAATATAACAAGTTGGTTCATCCGGATTTACATTTTGTTTTTCCGGTGATTAAAAGTGCATCTGAAAAAAATCCGGTTAGTAATACTTATCTGTCGGAGTGGAGAGCGTTAGCAAACCAATCTACTTATTTTACTTTAACAACCTGGTTAAACAAAATCAGAAAAGAAGGAGAAAACAAGCAAGGGGCAATATTTACCGCCGAAAGTTCTGAGATAATCAGGAAATTAAGCCTGAAAACATTTGAAGGCAAGTATAAAGTAATGATTATCTGGATGCCGGAGAAGATGAATGAAGCTACTTCTAATAAACTGTTAAAAATTCTTGAAGAGCCGTCTGAAAACACCGTGTTTATATTGGTTTCAAATTTTCCGGATGATATGATTTCTACCATACTATCGCGTACACAGCAGCTTAAAATACCAGCCTTAAAAAGTGATGAGATAGAAAATCATTTAATGCAGAAGTTTCAGATAAGTGCCGAAGAAGCATCAGGTGCTTCAAAAGTAGCCAATGGAAACTTAATTGCTGCAGAGGAACAAGTGCATATGAGTGAAGAGAATAAATTCTTTTTTGAGCAATTTATTCAAATGATGAGACATAGTTATGCACGAAAGGTAGGAGATTTATTGAAATGGGTGGAAGAAATGAGTCGATATCCGAGGGAATTGCAACGTAATTTTTTAAATTACGCCATTAATATGATTCGGGAGAATTATATAATGAACTTTAAGCAACCTGATATTGTTTATCTGACCCCGGAACAATATGAATGGTCTAAAAAGTTTTCACCTTTTATCAATGATAAAAATGCGGCAATGATTGCTGAAGATTTTGCTTTAGCAGATTCGCATATTGGACAAAATGGAAATAGCAAAGTAGTTTTGTTTGATTTGGGATTAAAATTAATTATTTCATTAAAAGCAGGATAAACTCCAGAAGGGAGTATTAAATATATTCAGGCTTAGGCCTTTAAAAAAACAAAAATGGAAGAAGTACAATCAAAATGTAGTACTTGCTCTAACAGATGCGGTAAGCTAGATGTGTTTGACTGGCTGGCTGATGTTCCGGAAAGTAGCAATGTTTCAGATATAGTAGAGATACAATTTAAAAATACAAGAAAAGGATACTATAAAAATACCAATAGCCTAAGGCTTTTAAAAGGCGATGTTGTTGCAGTAGAGGCCTCTCCGGGTCATGACATTGGAACCGTTTCTTGTACTGGAGAGATAGCGGTTTTGCAAATGAAAAAAAACCGGATTTCGGTGAAAGATTTTGAATTCAAAAGAGTTTATCGTCATGCTAAACCCGTGGACTTTGAAAAGTGGGAAGAAGCAAAAAATCTTGAGCATGAAACAATGATTGAGAGCCGGAGGATTTCTTCTGACTTAAATTTAAATATGAAGATTGGTGATGTTGAATATCAAGGCGACAGAACCAAAGCTATATTTTACTATATCGCTGATGAAAGAGTCGACTTCAGACAATTAATTAAGGTGCTGGCAGATCGGTTTAAGGTTCGTATTGAAATGCGCCAGATTGGAGCACGGCAAGAGGCCGGAAGAATTGGAGGTATTGGTCCTTGTGGAAGAGAATTATGTTGTTCTACCTGGATTACGAATTTTGTTTCGGTAACAACTAATGCAGCCAGATATCAGGAAATTTCATTGAATCCTCAGAAACTGGCAGGTCAGTGTGGAAAGCTTAAGTGTTGCCTTAATTATGAGCTGGATGCATATATCGATGCACAAAAAGGATTTCCGAAAACGGATATTCCTCTGGAAACAAAGGATAGTACTTATTATCACTTCAAAACAGATATATTTAAAGGAGTTATGAATTATTCTACTGATAAGATGATTCCTGCTAATATAACTGAAGTGCCGGTTGCAAGGGTGAAGGAGATAATCAGGATTAATCGTAAAGGGCAGAAAGTTGATCAGTTAATAGAGGAAAAAGATAAGGTAGTAAGTGAAATAAAGTCGTTAGATTACCAGAATGTAGTTGGAGAGGATAGTATTTCTCGTTTTGATGATCCAAAGAAATCTGTAAGCAGGAATAGAAAAAAACGTAGAAGAAAACCGAATCGAAATCAGGGAAATAATAAGAAATAATATGAGAATTCTGATTTTATTGTTTATTGTAGCCCTTTGTTCATGCAATTCCGGAGAATGGTACAGTAGTGTTGTAACGATTCCGGAAAGTGGATGGCATAAAGACACGGTTGCTGTTTTTAAAAGTGAGATCACTCGTTTAGATGAATCCTGTCATTTATTATTGCAAGTCAATAATAAAGATGATTACCAATATAGCAATATATGGTTTTTTATTGATGCGATATCGCCCTCAGGGAATGTGCAAAGAGATACATTAGAATGTGCTTTAGCTGATGTTCAGGGAAAGTGGTATGGAAAGAGCGCGCATGACCATACGTTTGAAAGTCTGCATCCCTATAAAATAAATATTCGTTTCCCTGAGGAGGGGCTATATAAATATTATGTAGTCCACGGGATGCGGGATACCGTATTGACAGGCATTGAGTCGGTGGGATTAAAAATTATTGATGTTAAAAAGTAATAACAATTAGCGATAAAAGTGGGAAAAAACAAATTATTTAAGTTTGCTAAATTAGAGACTTATAATCATGTTTTTCAGGTTTCTTTTGATGAACCTGATCGGGAAGACTTCCATATGAAAGGTAAATGGAAGAAAGAGTTTTTTAAAAATGATCATCCTTTGGTGTTAGAGCTTGGTTGCGGTAAAGGTGAATATACAGTAGGTCTTGGAGAGTTATTTCCAGAGAAAAATTTTATAGGTATAGATATAAAAGGGGCACGACTTTATACAGGAGCAACACAGGCACTAAAAAAAGGAATGAACAATGTTGCTTTTATCCGTGCAAAAATAGAGTTGATTACCTCATTTTTTGAATCTGATGAAGTGGATGAAATCTGGATTACCTTTCCTGATCCCCAGATGAAAAAGACCAGAAAAAGATTAACATCCACTCGTTTTATGGAGTTTTATAAAGATATCTTATCTCCTGATGGGTTGGTGCATTTAAAAACGGATAGTAATTTTTTATACACCTATACAGATGCTGTTTTAAAGGAGAGTAAGCTTCCTGAGGAAGTGAATACTGAAGATTTATACAAATCCGATATAGTGGATAAAATACTTTCGATTCAAACATTTTACGAATCACAATTTTTTGAGCAAGGGATACCTATAAAGTATGTCCGTTTTAAAATTCCTAAAGATGTAGTATTAGTGGAGCCGGATGTTGAAATTGAATTTGATACTTATAGGAGTTTTAACAGGGGCGCTAAAATGCCTGAAAATAAGAAGTAGAATACGCTCGCTGTATATAGATATAAGATACATCAATCTATCTTTAAAATATGGATCCTGATTTTTTTCAACGTGTATATGAGTTGGTTCGTAGAGTACCTTATGGAAAAGTAACTACTTATGGAGCCATTGCAAAATATCTGGGATCTGCTCAGTCGAGTCGTATGGTGGGTTGGGCTTTAAATAAATGCAGCTCGCAAGAAATTTATGTTCCCGCTCACCGGGTAGTTAATCGAAATGGTTTACTTACCGGTAAAGCAGCTTTTCATGGCGATAAAGTAATGCAGGAATTGCTGGAGAGTGAAGGGGTTGGAGTAAAAAATGATCAAGTTGTGAACTTTAAATGTCATTACTGGGATGCATTTGATGATGATACTAATGAATAATAGCAATCTGATCTTTACATCGAGATCAGCTTTTAGTTATTTTACAATCAAGGTTATGTATCTTTTAAATTATGTACGCCATCGTTATTCCTATTCTCTATAACAGAAACGAAATTTTCTTTCAATTTTTTCATGATTGTTAAGAAACAATCAATTATAATTCAATTTTTTAATTAGGTATTGTATATTTGTGTTTATTTTTAATAAAATTAAATAAGCATAAGATGAGTTTTTATCCTCAGTTAGTTTTAGATGCATTAAAGCATGTTCGTCATCCCGGAAAAGGAAAGGATATTGTTACGCTTGGAATGGTGGAAGATGATATTAAGATTGATGGAAAAAGAATAAGCTTTAGCCTCCTTTTTGATAGGGCTAATGATCCTATGATTCCATCTCTGAAGAAAGCGTGTGCTCAGGCTGTAAAGACTTATGTAGGGGAGGATGCTGAAATTGAGGGAAATATATATATAAAAGTTAAACCTCGTCCTAAGCAAGAGGCACCAAAACCACTTTCTGAAGTTAAGAACATTATTGCCATTGCATCCGGAAAAGGAGGAGTTGGAAAATCTACTGTAACTTCAAATTTAGCTGTCGCTTTAGTAAAAGCTGGTTATTCAGTTGGATTACTTGATGCGGATATCTTTGGCCCTTCTGTTCCAAAAATGTTTAAGACGGAAGATTCAAGACCATTGTTAGATAAAGTGGATGGAAAAGATCGTATTATTCCCGTTGAAAAGTATGGCGTGAAGATACTGTCTATAGGTTATTTTGTCAATCCTAAAGATGCTACCATTTGGAGAGGAGCAATGGCTACCAATGCTTTACGTCAATTAATTACTGAAGGCAAGTGGGGTGAGTTAGATTATCTACTAATTGATTTGCCTCCGGGAACAAGTGATATACATCTTACATTGGTGCAAACACTATCAATTACAGGAGCCATTATTGTAACTACTCCACAGGATGTAGCATTGGCAGATGCTGTTAAGGGTGTGAGTATGTTTAAAAGTAAAAATATAAATGTACCTATTTTAGGATTGGTTGAGAATATGGCCTGGTTTACTCCTGTTGAGCTACCGGACAATAAATATTATATCTTTGGTAAAGATGGAGGTAAAAAACTTGCAGAAGAGCTGGAGGTTCCTCTGTTGGGGCAAATTCCTATTGTTCAGGGGATTCGTGAAGCTGGAGATAATGGAGAACCGGCAGCTTTGAATAAAGAAACAGTAACCGGATTGGCTTTTTCTGATTTAGCAGAAAAAGTGATGCAGGCAATTAATAAGAGAAATGAAAACTTGCCACCAACAAAAATAGTTGAAATTAAATCCCGTTAAATATGGATGCTAATAATCGGATTAAGTTAGTAGAAGAGGCTTTAGAGTCCATCAGACCCTATTTGAAAGCGGATGGTGGAGATATCTCTTTAATGGAAATAACAGATGAATACATTGTAAAGGTGAAACTATTAGGGGCATGTGTCGGTTGCCCAATGAGTTACCAAACAATGAAAAATGGCGTAGAACAAGTCATAAAAAAAGCATTACCTGAAGTTAAGGAAGTGATAACAGTAGAGGGGTGATAGAATCTCTCACAATTTTATCTGGTGATTTGCCACCCATGTATATCACTAAAAAAATGTTTGTTATACCAGCCTCGCTATGAGGTTGGTATTAACGATTTTATACAAGGCACAACATTGAGGCATAGCTGTAGTTATAACAATATTTTGTAACCCGGTATGAATTTAATAGAATGAAATTATAACACAAATACCTTTGGGGTATTGGCATTACTCAAATAATCAGCATGATGAGAGTAAAGGTTTGCATACTTGCATTTTGTGATCCTGTATAGGTAAAATCCCATTTATTCTGTTTGTACCATCTAATATTATCTTCTGAATGATTCCTGAAAAATATAAATGCATTGGTTTTGATGCAGATGATACACTATGGATAAATGAAACATTTTTTAGAGAAGCGGAAGAGCAATTTTGTAAGTTGTTAAAAGAATATATGGATTCAGACAATCTTACGCGGGAGTTGTTTAATACTGAAGTTAAGAATATTGGAATTTATGGGTATGGTATTAAGGGGTTTACTTTATCTTTAATTGAAACCGGAATAAAAATCTCAGACGGGAAGTTATCAGTTGATATTATTCAAAAAATAATTGAGATTGGTAAAACACTACTCAATAAGCCTGTTCAGTTAATAGATGGTGTTGAAGAGTTACTTCATGATTTAAAGTGTTCGGGTTATAAATTAATTGTAGCTACAAAAGGCGATCTTTTAGATCAGGAAAAGAAATTGGCCAAATCAAGATTGGAACAATACTTTCATCACATTGAGGTTATGAGTGATAAAAAGGAAAGTAATTATAGTAAGTTGCTTGATCATCTTGATATTGAACCGAAGGATTTTATGATGATTGGAAATTCACTCAAATCAGATATTTTACCTGTATTAAATTTAGGAGGAAGTGCTATTCATATTCCGTTTCATACAACCTGGCAGCATGAGCATGTTGATGATATTGGAATTCAATCTAATTTCTGGGAGGTTGAAAGCTTGTCTGAGATTCAGAATATTTTAGAATTATAAGGTGTTAAAGTTCGTATTCTTTGGGTTATTTTAACCTCTGCTTATTGTGTAAGTGATTAATATTTACGTATTTAAATATTTCTGTTTACATAAGCAAACCAAACGTTTATCATCTAATGAACTCATCTCATCAAAGTAATGTATACATTTACAGATAGTTGCGTAAATAAATGAAGTAAAAGAATTTACTCATTTAATTGAAATTAATTATTATGAAACGCGCAATTATTTTATTAATGTTTTTTGTTCCGGTTTTTATTGTTAAAGCACAGCATTTTTCGTCGTTAAAAGATATTAAAATTGATACCAAAGAGTCTTGTGAAGAATACGTTGATCAAGTGTTTGATTGTTGCTGTTATCTATTACAAACCCCGTTTGATAAGAGAGATAACGATAGACAGTTAGCCTCCGGTTTTATTGCTCGCTGGATAAAAGGAAGTTCAGAAGATCTATTTAAGGTAGATGATAATATAAAAGCACTTATTGAGGATAGAGAAGAATTGGTTAGCCTTTATATTACCTGTTATACCAAAGAATATATCGAAAATGAAGATATTGACATTGGTAATCCGGAGCTAAAAACCAAAGCCATCAATACTCTATTTAGTTATTGTTCAAAATCCATGAATAAAATTAAGCTTACGAAGGAAATGAAAGAATTAATGGAGCTTAAGAATAGTGGAGAAGTTGCTTCTGTAGATCAATATTTTATGCTAAAGAATAGTGTGAATTAATTATAGTTTATAATTCAAAATGCCTGATATTTGTGTTTAATATCAGGCATTTTTTTATTTGTACGGTTTCTATGGTTTAGTCTTTGCTTTCATGAAATAGTTCATCTGTGATCTCAACTGAGTCTCCATTTTTCAGTTTTTTTGATATGGCACTATACGGAGCACTTACAACCTCTTCATTTTCTTCTAAACCAGATTCTATTTCAATATACTTTGTGTCTTGAATTCCTGCTTTTACAGGTCGCTGTTCAACTAAACCATCTTTTACTACAAATACAACTTCCTTCATGTTTTCTTCTTCTGTTTTGATGGCGTTAACATCCGGTATTGTATCAACAGCGGTGGTGTCATTTCGTGTGGTCACAGACTGGATCGGGATTGTTAGAATATTAATTCGTGTGTTGGTCTGGATGTCAACAGTAGCTGACATTCCAGGCCTGAATGGGAAGTAATTATTTCCTTTCCCTTCAGATAATTTTTGATACGATTCCGGAAGGATTAATATTTTAACTTCAAAATTGGTTATTTGATCAGCACTGGTGCCCTCTACGTTAGCTGAATTAGCAATTTGAGTTACAATTCCTTTAAATTTTTCTTTTAAATAAGCATCTACTTCGATAATGGCCGTATCTTTCAGGTTTACCTGAATAATATCATTTTCATTAACCTCAACCACAACTTCCATATTGTTTAGGTTGGCGATGGTCATCATTTCTGTTCCTTCAAATTGAGCGGTTCCAACAACCCTCTCTCCTTTTTCAACCTTCAGGCGCGAAACAGTACCGTT
The DNA here is from genome assembly GCA_050296935.1 of Marinilabiliaceae bacterium. Taxonomy (GTDB): domain Bacteria; phylum Bacteroidota; class Bacteroidia; order Bacteroidales; family Marinilabiliaceae; genus Saccharicrinis. Next base: position 8,390 of record JBNKRV010000246.1, read on the forward strand.
CATGGGAGCGTAAATTGTAGTCTTACTTAAATTGTCTTTCGCTTCGTTTAATGAGGCTCTGGCATTAGATAGTGATGCTCTGGCCGCATCAACACTTGATTTTGCAACATTGTAATCAGCTAAAGCTTGCTCATAATCAGCTTCTGAAATTGTTTTCTCCTTCCAGAGTGTCATATTTCTTTCATAGGCGAGTTTTTTTTGGTTGTATTGCGCTTCAGCTTGAGATAAATTTGCTTCTGCAGAAATGACAGAAGCCTTCATTTTTTCCAGGTTTCTCATGTAAATATCTGGCTGTATCTTTGCTAAAACCTGACCTTTGGTAACAGCGTCGCCTTCATTGACGTTTAATTCAAGAATTTCTCCGGAGACGTCAGAAGAGACTTTGATTTCAACTTCGGGACTAATTTTTCCATTTGCTGTGATGGTTTCAGTAATGGTTCTGTATTGGGCCTTTTCAACCTTAACTTTATTTTTGAATTCAGATCCTATCCAGCCTTGTTTTTTTCCAATAATTAGGAAAATGATTATGACAGAAAGAGCAATGAGAGGGTATAAAATTGATTTTTTCATTTTATGGATTAGTTTTTTTGAGTCTGCACAAGATAATAAGATATTCTTAATTCTAATATATTGAAATGTATTCTAGTCGCTCATTTATATTTATAAAGAGCAAAGTATGGTTAGATTAATGGAGAAATGTAACGTTTTGTTCACCTGATTCTCAAGCTTTGATTCTAATTCTGACAAATGAGTATGGAGTAGTCGAAACAGTTCTCTATAAGCTTTGTGTAATTCAGAACTGTTACTTAAAATACAGATGAGCTCAGTATCTTCGTGTCTTTGTGATCATCAATAATCTTCTTGATAATTAAAAACATACTACGAATGAAATATTAGCTGAATTCATCATGTAAATTTCTATTCTTGTAATGCAGATATACAGGATGAAAAAAATGTAAAATTATGTGAAAAAATCAGTTTAATTGTTTATCTATGAAAATTCTAAAAAAGAAGCATATCAATAATAACATAGAATAATTGCAAAAATGACAAAGGTAAGATTAATGATGTGGGTCACATTAAGTATTCTTATAATGAATGCGTGTTGCTCAGACCAATCGGCGGGTAAAAAGGACGCCATAGGTGTTAAGGTTGAAAAACTATTAGCTCAGATGACCTTAGAAGAAAAGGTAGGGCAAATGAATCAGTATAATGGTTTTTGGGATGTAACTGGGCCTGCTCCTTCAGAAGGGGATGCCAGAAATAAGTACGAACACCTGAAAAAAGGCTGGGTGGGTTCTGTATTAAATGTTCACGGAGTTGAAAAGGTTAGAGAGTTACAAAAACTGGTTGTGGAAGAATCCCGCCTGGGCATTCCTCTTATTTTTGGATTCGATGTGATTCATGGATATAATACACAAGCACCTATTCCTTTGGCCGAATCATGTAGCTGGGATCTGGAAACCATCCGGAAATCTGCGGAGGTTGCTGCTGACGAGGCTTCTGCTGAAGGCGTAAACTGGACCTTTGCTCCAATGGTTGATATATATAGAGATGCCCGTTGGGGACGAGTGATGGAAGGTGCCGGAGAAGATCCTTATTTAGGTGCCAGAATAGGTGTGGCTCGTGTGAAAGGGTTTCAGGGAGATGACCTTTCTGCGAACAATACAATTGCTGCATGTGCCAAACATTTTTGCGCTTACGGATTTGTAGAAGCCGGTAAAGAGTACAATACCGTAGATGTTGGTACTTCTACCTTGTATAATATAGTTTTTCCTCCATTTAAGGCTGCTGTTGAGGCGAATGTGAAAACGATAATGAATTCTTTTAATATCGTAAACGGAATTCCTGCCACAGGAAATAAATTTTTACAAAGAGATGTTTTAAAAGGTAAGTGGGGTTTTAATGGCTTTGTAATCTCTGACTGGGCCAGTGGTGCAGAAATGGTTTCACACGGATATGCCAAAGATTTGAAACAAGCTGCTGAATTTGCAGCCAATGCAGGTTCCGATATGGATATGGAATCTTATGCATATATTAAACATTTGGTGAGTCTGGTTCAGGAAGGTAAGGTGAAAGAAGATGTGGTTGATGATGCTGTTCGAAGAATTCTTCGTGTAAAATATGAGTTGGGGCTTTTCGATGATCCTTATAAATACTGTGATGAGGCCAGAGAGAAAGAAGTGCAGAACAATAATACACACCAGGATGCAGCATTGGATGCAGCTCGCAAGTCAATTGTATTGCTTAAGAATGAAGGAGGGATTTTACCTCTATCAAAATCACAAAAGAAAATTGCGGTTATCGGGGCTTTAGCAGAAGATAAAACAAGCCCACTGGGTAGCTGGAGAGGAAATTCGGAAGACGGTACAGCCATATCTGTTATTGAGGGATTAAAAAGTTACACCTCAGATTTTACTTTTGAAAAAGGTGCTGACCTGGTTACAGAACCTGCATCGTTTACTTCCGAAGTAATGTATAATACCACCGATAAATCCGGATTTGCTAATGCCAGAAGATTAGCCGGAAAATCAGATGTTGTTATTATGGTTTTGGGTGAGCATGGCTTTCATAGTGGTGAAGCACGCAGTAGAACAAATATTGATTTACCGGGTGTACAGCAGGAGTTGTTGGAAGAGGTTTATAAAGCGAATAAAAATATTGTTTTAGTATTGATGAACGGGCGTCCTTTGGCTATTCCATGGGCGGCAGAAAATATTCCAACTATTGTAGAGGCATGGCATTTAGGTACACAATCCGGAAATGCGATTGCCGACGTGTTGTTTGGTGCTTACAATCCTTCAGGAAAGCTGGTAATGACTTTCCCGAGAAGCGTTGGTCAGTGTCCTGTTTATTATAACCACTTTAATACAGGTCGACCCGATAGAACAAGTACTGTTTTCTGGTCGCATTATTCCGATGAAAAGAACGAGCCACTTTATCCTTTTGGGTATGGATTAAGCTATTCGAAATTTGTGTATAGTAAATTGGAAATTGATGATGTAAATCCTCAGAACATTAAAATCACCGTTAATGTAACCAATACAAGTAATGTGGAGGGAGAAGAGGTAACGCAGCTTTATATTCGTGATAGAGCAGCATCGGTTGTTCGCCCGGTTAAGGAGCTGAAAGGTTTTGAAAAATATACCCTGAAACCACAGGAGACCAAAACAATTCATTTTGAATTAACCGATAAGGAGCTTGGTTTTTACAATGGTGAGGGACAATTTTTAGTTGAGCCTGGTTGGTTTGATATCATGGTTGGAACCAATTCTCAGGATGGATTAAAAGGAAGTTTTGAGTTGAAGTAATCAATTACGATAAGAAGATAAAAATTAAAAAGGTGAGACTATGAAACAAATAAGTCTCACCTTTTTTGTATTAAGAGCCTGTCCATAAATCGGGTATTTGGACTTTATAAACGAATACTCATTAACAATGCGTTTGATACCCGGGATGTGCTTGATGTTATTTAAGGAACGGTTCTGACGGACAGCATGCTTATAGAGAACCGTTCCGGATTTCCGGCATTTGAGAAACAATAGCATTGCAGGTTAACTTTCGGAACGTTTCTATATAACCATCAAGAGAATCAGAACCGTTCCCTGACTCTCCAGAAAGTACTAAATTAGTATCAGTCCATAAAGTCGTATGTTTGGACTTTATATACGAATACTCATTAACAATACGTTTGATGCCCGGGCTGTGTTTGATGTTATTTAAGGAACGGTTCTGATGGACAGCATGCTTATAGAGAACCGTTCCCGATTATCGGCATTTGAGAAACAATAGCATTGCAGGTTAACTTTGGGAACGGTTCTATATAACCATCAAGAGAATCAGAATCGTTCCCGAACTCTCCAGAAAGTACTAAATTATTTCCAGTCCATAAAGTCTGGTGTTTGGACTTTATATACGAACACTCATTAACAATGCGTTTGATACCCGAGATGTGCTTGATGTTATTTAAGGAATAGTTCTGAAGGACAGCTTGCTTATAGAGAACCGTTCCGGATTTCTGGCATTTGAGAAGCAATAGCATTGCAGGTTAACTTTCGGAACGGTTCTATATAACCATCAGGGGAATTAGAACCGTTCCCTGACTCTCCAGAAAGTACTGAATTAGTTCCAGTCCATAATCTGGTATTTGGACTTTATAGACGAACACTATATCCTTTATTTTAAACTGACGCTTATGGTTTTTTTTAATGTTCCACTTTCTTTATAGATTTTAGTGTCAGAAATAATCTCAACATGAACCACTTTGTTTTTAATTTTATAGTCACCTTCTAAAGAGGAGGATATCATTACTTTATCTCCGGATTTTTCAGCATTGAAATGAATGATGGAGAATTCTCCCTTCTGATAACCAAAGCCATCGCCAGCATCGGCATAAATTTTTCCACTTGCTTTACCCTCTTCATCCAAAGAAACTTTTAGTGTTATTGTTTTTAGTGAATATTGGTTGGTACTTTGTATAATCTCACCTAATGGAATAATAGCACCTTCACGAATTTTAAGTTCCGGCTGGTATTTATCTTTTTTACTGTTTTCGCCAACAATAGATATTGTCCTCCAGTTTCCTTTAGGAATGGAAGGTGAATGAGCCCATTTGGGGATGATCATTAAATCTTTACCCCATAAAAATGCTTCATCTTCATTACGTAAACTCAAATCTTTTACATCGGCCATAAAAAGGGGACGCATGATGGGTAAACCGGTTTGCGACGATTCATAAAATAAAGTATATAAATAGGGTAACAGACGATACCTTCTTTCAATGGCAGTTCTGGATGCGGATTCAATTTTTTTACCAAACGTCCATGGTTCCTGGTTTTTAGTGCCTTCTGCTGTATGAGATCGCGAAAAAGGGTAGAATACTCCGGTTGCAATCCAATGACCATATAAATCAGCAGTGGCATTACCTCCAAACCCACCAATATCAGGACCCGAAAACGGTTGTCCTGAAATACCCAGATTCAACACCATGGGAACGGACATTTTTAAATGCTCCCATTTGGCCTCATTGTCACCAGTCCAGGTAGCAGCATAACGTTGTCCGCCTAAAAAGTTTGAACGTGTTAAAATAAATGGCCGTTTGTCAGGATTTGCCTTTAAAATTCCTTCACGCGATGATTTTACCATTAACATACCATATACATTGTGGTAACGGCTATGTTTACCCTCAGGTATTACACCATCACCTTTATGGGTATTGTCCACAGGCATTGTTAAGTCTACACCATTAAAAACGGCGGGTTCGTTCATGTCATTCCATACACCATCTATGCCTGTGTTCATGTAATCCTTATATAAATCAGCCCACCATTCACGTGTTTGTGATTGCGTAAAATCCGGAAAAACACATGCTCCGGGCCATACATCACCATGAAAATCTTTCCCTTCAGCATCTTTTACCCAAACATCTTTTGCACTTCCGGATTGATAAACGGAATAGTTTCTATCGAACTTAACGCCCGGATCAATCATCCACACAGATTTAAAATCCTTCTTATGTAAATAGTTGTTTAATCCTTTAGGATCAGGGAAATTGTCTTCTGAGAATGTAAATATCCGATAGTCATCCATATAATGAATGTCCATCCATATAACGTCACATGGAATTTTCTTTATTCTGAAGGTGTCTGCCACTTCTTTTACTCTGGTATCAGGGTAATAAGACCAACGGCATTGCTGATAACCTAAAGCCCAAAGAGGTGGCATTTGCATTTTGCCCGTTAAATCCGCTAAGCTTTTCAATACTTCTTCAGGCGACTCTTTATCTATTACGATGACTCTAAATGCCGGGCCTTCAGATTGGAATGTAATGTTATTATCCAGAATGATCTTCTGTTTATAGGTATGATCTGCCATAACGCCGAAAGCCGTTCCGTCCTCTCTAACACCCATTACCCAGGGATGAGATTGATAGAGTTGTAACCCGCTAAATTTTTCGTAAGCATAATTGTCGGTATTCCAAAGTGTTCGCACTGTTCCATTCCTTAATAAGGAACCGGTTACTTCACCGGTACCATAAAAACTAGTGCCTGCTTCAACGTTAATTGTGGCAATGGAGTGCTTCTTCGTTGACTCAAAGTCGACTTTTATACGCCATAACTTATTTAATTCATCTGTTTTTTGGAGTTCTTTAATTAATGCAAAAGAAGGGGAATGTTTTTTCTCCTTGTAATTTTCAGGATAAAAAACAGCTATTTGTTTTCCGATCATAAAAGCCCTTTTCTGACAAAATCCAATACTTGTGGATAATAGCGTAATACTGCAGAGTAGGATTCTTTTTAGTCCAGGGAATTTCGTTTTCATAAGTGTAAAATATTAACCTGAGATGATATTGCTATTCTGGAAAAATATGAAATTATTATGAGAAGGCTTGTTAAATCAATTAAAACTATAAATGTGTTGGTATAATGCCGGGCTAAATTCAGGCTACTTTAGCATAGAAGTAGTATTTTGAATTTTAATCGGAATTACAAAAGGTTTCCTTATGTTCCGGGAAGTGTGATTCTGAACTCGGATCCTTTATTTACTTCACTAAAAACCTCAATTACACCTTTGTTTAATTCAATCATCTCTTTAGAAAGAGACAAACCTAATCCTGTTCCTTTTTCCAGTGAAGTACCGCAGGTTGATAAAAACTCGTCCAGTTTAAACAATATATCTAACTTTTCAGGACGGATACCAACTCCTTCATCAATAACTTTTATAACTATTGTGTTCTCTCCATTTTTAATGATTATACATCTTATTCTAGAGTTCGGGTGCGAAAATTTTATTCCGTTGTGCAGGAGATTACGAATAACGAATTTCAACATTTCAACATCCACCTTAATTTTATCATGCGTAGAAATTATTTTCTGGATTTTTATGTTTTTGTTGGCAGCCAATGACCTTAAGGATTCCACACATTCCTCTACAATCTGATCAGGAGAATACAAGACCCGATTCACTTTTAATTGCCCTAATTGTGATTTAGCCCATGTCAGAAGATCTTCCAATAATTTATAGGTTTGCTCACTGGCTTCTACAATTCTGGAAATAAACTCCTTGACTTCAGCAGCTGAAAAGTTATCTAAGTTGTTATTAAGTATGTTGCTAAAACCAATAATGGCGTTAAAGGGGTTTCGGATATCATGAGCAATCACCGAGAATAACTTATCTTTTGTGTGATTGAGATGTTTTAGTTTAAGCTCACTGGCTTTTAGTTCTTCTTCTATTTTATGCCTTTCTGTAATATCAATAATCATTCCTAATAACTCTGACGGTTTTCCATCTTTATAGGATATTGGAGCAGCAAATAAATCGGCCCAGAAATCGCTGCCATCTTTTCTTACATACTTTCTTTGTGTATGGAAAGTTCTGACCTTTCCATCAAACAGGTTATTAAAATTACTTTGTATCTCAGATGAATCAGACTCCTTAATATGGTTAAAATAATTTATGCTATTAATGTCAATATCTGTATACTTAAACATATCTTTAAGTTTAGGATTTACCATCTTAAAATATCCTTTGTAATCAATAATGCCAATTCCCATTAACGAATTATTAAAGATGGCATTCAATTTGTTTTTTTGCGTTTCTAATTGTATCTCCGTTTCCTTTAGTCTTGTAAAATCCATTCCAACAGATTGGTACTCAACAATTTTGCCTTTAGAATCAAAGAGTGCTCTGTCTATCCATTTTTGCCATCTCGCTGTTCCGTTTGTTAAATGTATTTGTTGTTGATATTCAACAAAAGGTTGAGATGGTGTTAATTTCATCAGGTTTTTTTTAACAAGTTCAGCTCCCTCATTATTAAGTAAGTTAAAAATGTTTTTCCCTGTAAAATAGGATGGGGATTCGTTATAGTAGTCTGAATAATATTTGTTTACGTAACTGATTTTACCTTTTTTGTTAAACCTCCGGATCAAAGCCGGTGAATCCTCTACCAGTGATGAGTATCGTTGCTCACTTTTTTCCAAAGCATCAATATTTTTTTTGTATTCAGTAACATCGTTTATATACATGCATATACGTTTATCTCCAATAGGGAATGTTCTTATTTGTAAGTGCTTTTTTAAGTCAGAACAGAATTGCTCATAGGATAGTTTGGAGGATAACATTTCATTTGCTTTTTTCAGTGTATAGTGATAATCTAGCAAAAACCTTTTTAATGTTAATCCAACGATACCAAGTTTATTAAAAATTCCGGCAGCAATTGGATTTGCTTTTAATACAATTAAATCATCTATGACATCAGCTGCATATATAGGATTAAATAGTATTACACCTACAGGAGCATTGTCAAAAAGTTCATCTAAAAGAAACTTCTCTTTGTATAGTTGTTCTTCAAGCTCCTTTTTCGAAGTAACATCTTCTTTAATAGCAATAAAGCCTTCGATCTGGTTGTCTTTTATTATGGGTGAAATCCTGGCATTCTCCCATATTAATTTTCCATACTTTGTTTTGTTTCGGAAAATACCTTGCCAGGTTTCTCCGTTTAGTATTGTTGACCAAAGTTCTTTATAAAAATAAATGTCGTGATAATCCGTTTTTAGAATTCCAGGGTTTTTTCCTGTTATTTCTTCATGAGTATAGCCATACTTATCCGTGAATGCATCATTAACAAACCTGATTCTTCCATTAATATCAGTTACCATAACAATGCTTTCAAGTTTATTTAGCGCTAATAGTAATTCTTTATGATTAAGCATACATACACCTCAGATAGTGAATTTGTTAATTAAATTACGTGAATTTTTTATGAGATTCAACCCGAAGCTTTTAATTGTTTGATAAAAAGTGAATTGTGGCCTGTTTATACGTTGAATCATAGGATGGGAAGGTTATATTAGTAAAACGTTCAGGAATGAAATATTTAATTGAATGCAAAGATTTTCGTTACTTTTACAAAAAAAAATGGCTAAGGACAGGCAACCTCATATTGGAATTTTCGGACGAAGAAATTATGGCAAGAGTACATTGATTAACATGCTTGCCGGTCAGGATGTAGCTATTGTTTCCGATGTTGCAGGAACCACAACAGATCCTGTGAAAAAATCATTTGAAATTACAGGCTTCGGACCTGTTGTGTTAATTGATACCGCTGGTTTTGATGATGAAGGTAGTTTGGGTGAAAAACGAATTGAGAAGACAGATAAGTCCATAAAAATTATTGACCTGGCTATTTTATTGATTAGTAATTTAGTTCTTGATGAAAAAGAATGGTCAATAATTGAGCGGTTTAAAGCTTTTGATGTCCCCTTTATTATTATTTATAGTAAAAGTGATATTACTCAACCGGACTCCGCTTTCATTGATGAGGTTAAAAAGTCAGGGTGTTCTGATATATTGATTTTTAATAGAAACAGAGATATAACACCTATAATAAAATCCATAAAAAAAAGTATTCCTGAATCAGCATATAGTAATCCATCACTGTTGGGCGACTTAATTAAGCACGGTGATATTGTGCTGTTGATTACCCCTATTGATATTGAAGCGCCTGAGGGTAGGTTAATTCTTCCACAAGTACAAGCCATCAGAGATATTATTGATAATGATGCTGTTTGCATTGTGCTTAAAGAAAGGGAAGTGGATGCATTTCTGATGAAAACGAAAATAAAGCCTGCTTTGGTAGTTACCGATAGTCAGGTTTTTCTTAAAGCAGATGCCTCCATTCCTAAAGAAGTTCCATTAACCAGTTTTAGTATCATGTTAGCTCGTTTTAAAGGAGATTTTTCGAGTTATTTACAAGGAACACCAGAGATATCAAAATTGAAAGAGAATGATAGAGTATTGTTACTGGAATCCTGTACTCATCATGTTTCTTGCAATGATATTGGCCGGTCAAAGATACCCAGATGGATTTCTAATTTTACAGGAAAACAACATCAGTTCGATGTAGTATCCGGTTTTGATAATCTACCGCATCCCATTGAGAGTTACTCACTGGTTATTCAATGTGGAGGATGTGTTATTTCGCGTAAACAATTAGTAAATCGGTTAAAACCAGCTATTGATGCAAAAATTCCGGTGACAAACTATGGAATGGCTATTGCTTATGTTTTGGGTATATATCACAGAGCTGTGGCTCCATTTACGCAGATAGAAGAATCTTCAGTTGATTATTTATAGGGGAATTAATTAGAGTCTGTTCATAAAGTCGGGTGTTTGGAGTATAAAGTTTAAATACAAGGCGTGTAAAAAATCAAATCGTTGTATACCAGCGTATATGAGGATTTGGATTTAGAGCAACAACGCAGTAGCTGGACTTTATAGACGAATACTAATTAAAATCAGGCCTGGAGCATATCCAGTTCATCAAATAAATTAGAGTCTTCAATTTCAACTGTATTCCATTGCCCGTGTTCCATAAGGTGCTTTTTCAATATTAAAAAATAGGTCAATGGAAATTCATCTTTTTGCCACAATTGCTCATAATTTAGCAATCCGGTTTTTTTAATAAAATGATCCAGCTCTTGTATTATTGTTTTATAAAAAAGAAGAAATTCACACTTGGTGTTCAGAAGTGTTTTAGCAGAAGATTCTTCAAAAATATCATCTAAACAATTAATCTTAATATTTAATTCTTTACCGTCGCTCGTGCTTAGAATCCACTTGAGACTACATTTATCACTATACCAATCTATCCAGCAAATATTATCTTCTCCCCATAGGTGTGAAGGTTCAAATATCAAACTAACCATTCCTTTTAATAAATCATTTAATGGGTTACTAGTGTTAGTGATTTCAAAGGAAGCCTTTTGGTCGTGTACAATCAGTTCACCACTGGCTGTGCCAGGTTTGTTAATCTGAAAAATGAATTGTACTGCTTTATTCATAGATTCCGTTGCTTTTTTCTTATAAAGAAAGGTTACTTTTTATTTAAAATTAATAGTATCATTTAACCTGTATCCTAATCGTAAAAGTTGTTCTGGTTTTAATAATCTGGCTAGTAAAAATTCATCAACGAGCTTAAGTTGTTCGTTGGCTTCAATAATATTACACTTTTTTTCATTCATTAATCGTGCCAATTCTGTTGCCTTATGATAACCAATGTATGGTGTTAAAGCTGTGGTTACAGATGGGTTTAACAAAACGGTTTTTTCATCAGATACCTTTTTAAACGTAATATTATTCAAAAGGTTATCTTTAATTGTTGAATTGCAGGATATTAGTAATTTAATACTTTCGATTAATGCATGTCCTATAACTGGTACATAAGCATTTAGTTCTAAACATCCCTGTGCACAAAGTGAGCTTATTAATTGATCATTTGCATAAACTTTATGAACAGCAGAAATTACGAATTCAGGAATGACCGGATTTACCTTACCTGGCATAATGGAACTTCCTACTTGTTTCTTAGGAAGAAAAATTTCCCGGTCCTTAAATAAATCGGAACTAATCAATCTTAAATCAGATACCATCTTTTCCAGATTTACAGCATGCGCTTTTAGGGTTGCATGAACTTCAACAATACTGTCAAGATTTGCAGTATTGTCAGATAAGTTTTCTGATCTGGTTATTGGCAGTCCGGTGAGTCTTTGCAATTGATTAACAACTTCCATTATAAAATAGGAAGGGATGGAAATACCTGTTCCTATGGCACCTCCACCAAGGTTTACTTCTTTTATTCTTTCAAAGCATTTGCTTACTCTCCACCAATCGCGTGATAGAGCATTGTTGTAAGTGCTGAATAATTTATCGTATGATGAGGGAACTGCCGCTTGCATTTGAGTGTACCCCTGACGTAAATGGTTTCTGGTTTGCGACTCTGCTTTTTCAAGCGATAACAGCACTTCATTAATCAACTCATCCAGTTCTTTAAATAAGCTTATAACCGCAACTTTTAAAGCGGTAGGGATAACATCATTTGTTGACTGAAAAATGTTTGCATGCTCAATAGGATCAATTTGATCGTACTGTCCTGGTGTTAACCCTGATTTTAGTAAAGATGCGTTGGCAATTATTTCGTTAATATTTAAGTTTATGCTGGTTCCTGCTCCCCCCTGGATTGCAGGAACAATAAATGCCTCGAAAAATTTGCCCTGACTCACTTCAATAGCCGAGGTTGTAAGAGCTTCTATTATTTCATCTGAGATAAAATGTAAATTGTTGTTGCTGTATTTTTGATTGGCAGCGACTTTAAACTTTTGATAGGTTTCATAACATGCCTGCTTTACAATACCAATAGCTTTATACCATTCTATCTGAAAAGCTGTTTTATCAGGAAAATTTTCCATAGCACGAACAGAATGAATGCCATATAGAGCATCTTTGGGGATATCGTATGAACCTATAAAATCGTTTTCCTTTCGCATTATTTTCAGTCTGTCTTTTTTATTTTTGATGTGCTATTGAAGTTACATATAATACATAATCAATGGATTACTATTGAGGGCCTGCATACAGCTTAACATTTTCAGCATTAATTGTCTGAGGGCAGAGAATGATTAATCGTTCAATCACATTTCTGAATTCCCGAATATTTCCGGTCCAGTTAATCTTTTGTAATTCCTGAATTGCTGACTCTTCAATTTTTTTCTCAGAAACTCCTAATTCGTTACAGATAATGGAGTTAAAATGATTGGCCAATAAAGGTATGTCTTCCTTTCGGTTATTTAACGACGGTACATGAATGATAATAACACTTAGTCTGTGATATAAATCCTCTCTGAAATTATTAGCCACTATTTCTTCTTTAAGATTTTTATTTGTAGCGGCGAGTACTCTGACATTAACTTTAATATCCTTGTCGCTTCCTACCCTGCTAATCACGTTTTCTTGTAAAGCTCTAAGTACCTTTGCCTGAGCTTTAAGGCTCATATCTCCAATTTCATCTAAAAATATAGTACCTCCATTGGCTTGCTCAAATTTTCCTTTACGTTGTTTAATGGCAGAGGTAAATGCGCCCTTCTCGTGCCCGAAAAGCTCACTTTCAATTAATTCTGATGGAATTGCAGCACAGTTTACCTCAATAAAGGGTTGACCAGCTCTGTTGCTTTTTTCATGAAGCCAACGGGCAACCAGTTCTTTTCCTGTTCCATTTTCGCCGGTAATCAGTACCCTGGCATCAGTAGGGGCAACCTTGTCAATCATCTCATGTACCTTTTGAATAGGTTCAGATTCCCCAATCATATCATAGGTCTTGCTAACCTTGCGCTTCAGTACTTTAGTTTCTATAACCAGGTCTTTTCTTTCCTGAGCATTACGTATGGTAACCAGAAGACGATTCAGATCAAGCGGCTTTTCAATGAAATCATATGCACCTTTTTTTATGGCTTCAACTGCAGTATCAATATTCCCATGTCCTGATATCATCACCACAGGTATTTCCTGTGTTTTACTCATGATCTTATCCAGAACTTCAATGCCATCCATGTTGGGCATTTTAATATCGCACAGAACTAAGTCAGGTTTATCTTTTTCAAATATTTCTATGCCTTCTTCACCATTTTCTGCCAAAACTACCTGGTGGTTTTCGTACTCCAGAATATCTTTTAAAGTATTCCGGATGCTTTTTTGATCGTCTATTACCAGTATTTTTGCCATGCTATATGTATTACTTTAGTTCGTTAGTATTTTGTAGTTTTTAGAGTGCGAATTTCCAAAAATACATTGTTCAGTTTTTACTTATGTTATAAAAACGGGCTTTTTTTTAATATTGCCTCTCTACATCATAGGATAAATCATTGTATGTTTTTTAAATCATACGATTTAAAATCTGATAAACTGCACCTTCCTTGAGTGCGTAATTGCATTGAAATACGTTCGCAATATTAAATTTCTTAATGATAAAATCAATAAAAACAGATGCTAATACAATCATTTCAACTCTTGTAGGATCCATTTTTTTCATTTTCATTCTTTCATCCAGGGTACTGGCCAGGTATTTCTGATGTAATTTCTCAAACAGATTTAGTTCTATTTTGTAACTGGTGATTTTTGACATATCCAGATGAGGATGCTCGTCAACAGCAATCATAGCTGCAATAGTATCAAATGAACCTGAAGAACCAATTAATGTATTAACCTCGTGCATTTTCATTGTGTTGAAAAGTAACTTTAACTCCTCTTCAATATATTGCTTAAGTTTTTCAATTTCGTTCTTTTTTATGGGTTCTGATGGGTTTACCAAATCCAGCATTCTGGCAGCTCCAACATTAAAACTATATTTCCAGATTACACCGTTTTTGGTAGCTATAATAAACTCAGTACTTCCACCACCAATGTCCATGATAAGTACTTTTTTCTCTCCAATAGGCACAACTTGTTTAACGCCATCATAAATAAGTTCGGCCTCTTTATCTCCATCAATTACATTAATGTTCAGATTAAACTGCTTTTTTATTTCTGAAACAAATTCATGTCCGTTCGATGCTGAACGAATTGCAGAAGTTGCAAAGCAGTGGATGGATTCAACATTGTATTTTTTTATAGTTTTTAAATGTGTATCAATCGCTTTAATTCCTCTTTCAAAAGCTTCCGGGGTAATGGTTCTGTTATTTATACCACCCTTTCCTAGTTTAGCAGGAAATTTCGTTTCCAGTAATATGGCGAAACTTTTATCTTCAAGTACATCAGCAATCAATAAATTAAAAGTATTGGTACCCAGATCAATAATTGCAATTTGCATATGTGTGTTTTATTTTCCTGATTGTATAAACCATTTCCAGATTTCTTTGTAATTTACTTTTTTACCATACATCAATATTCCTGTCCGGTATACACGTCCTGCAAACCATGTTAGAAATACGAAAGAAGCCGTTAAAATAAACATGGATAATAATAACTCCCAAGTAGGAACGTCAAAAGGTAAGCGGGACATCATTACTACTGGTGAGGTGAGCGGTATCATTGAAAACCAAAAAGCAATATCTCCGTGTGGATTTTTAAATACTGCCATTGCCACGTAAATAGACAATATAAGTGGTATAAGAATGGGCATAACAAATTGTTGGGTCTCGGTTTCATTATCTATTGCTGATCCTATAGCCGCAAATAATGCAGAATATACCAAATAACCTCCGATAAAGTAAAATATAAAGAAGGCCACCGTTGTTAACATGCGGGCATCAAAAATCAGATCCATTACTTTTGATATGGTATCATCAGATTTTGAATTATGAGTTGAGTCTTCAGTAATTTGATTTTGCCCGTCCTCAATATGCTGTGTGATAGATATTTCTTTGGGTTGAGTTCCTTTGTTATTGGAGCTTGCAATTCCTTGAGTGATTCCGGTAACCCCCAGCGTTAAAATGATCCATAGTAAAAACTGAGTTAATGCAACCAGACCAATTCCTATAATTTTACCCATCATCAATTGAAAAGGCTTTACAGAAGAAATAATGACCTCTACAATGCGGCTTGATTTTTCTTCAATAACACCTTTCATTACCTGGGTACCATACATCAACATAAACATGTAAATCATAAGAGCCGATACCATTCCAATAATCATGGCCAAAACAGCATTACTTTCTTTCTCTTCTCCGTCTTTATCTAGTCTGATGGTTTGAATATTTACATGAAATCCATTTATTTCTTTAATTTTTTCGTTTAGGCCTTCGATCTGGAAGCTTTCTAACTTTTGGTCTTTTAGATAGGTGTTGAGCTGGTGATTGATATTATCCTGAATATCCATTGTGATTTGGCCATCAGAATATAATTGAATATCAGAGGGCTTTTGTAGTAAATCATTATTTATTACCAGAAGAGCATCATATCCGTTTTTAATAATTTTTTGCTTTTCTATGGAATCACTTAAAGTGAGTAATTCGTATTTGATATACCTGGAATCTTCAAAAGTATTGGTGTAAAGACCTGTATGATCTTCAATGGCAATAACTTTTTCTTTCGTATCTTCTTGCGAATTCAGCCAGGTAGGTACAACAATCATGGCTGCAAATAACAACGGACTCAGCAGAGTCATTATTATAAAGCTCTTTTTTCGTACCCGGGTTAAATATTCACGACTTATAATGAGTAATATTTTATTCATGCGTTTATATTTTAATATTTATTGTAGCATGGAACTCGCAAAAATCAATCATCCTCCAGTGTGAGAAATCTTTTTTTATGCTCATTTCATGAATTTAGATTATTACAGATTTATTTATTAGTTTGAATTTGAATGTTCAACGGCTTTAATAAAAACCTCATCCATGGATGGTAGTATTTCATTAATACCGTTAATGCTAAAATCGGGTAGGAGCAGAGATATAAGATGATTGATATTTTTGTCTTCCTTGAGTTGTATTTTAGCTGAATTAAGATTCGCTCTTTGAGTTAATTCCTTCATTAGGTAATCTCCATTGAGCTTATCTTTAAATAATTCTTTATCTCCTGCAAAATCTATTAATATCTCGTTGTTTTTAAACTGTTGTTTAAGATCATCGATTTTACCATTGAGTATGGTTTTTGATTTGTTAATCAGGCAAATGTCATCGCATAATTCTTCAACAGAACTCATGTTATGGGTTGAAAAAATGATAGTACTTCCTTTTTCTTTTAGACTGATAATTTCCTTTTTTAACAAATTGGCATTTATTGGATCAAATCCGCTAAATGGTTCGTCGAATATAAGCAGTTCAGGTTCGTGCATCACGGTTACAATGAACTGTATTTTTTGTTGCATACCTTTTGAAAGCTCTTCAACTTTCTTATTCCACCAAGGAGCAATATCAAATTTTTCGAACCAATATTTTAGCTTTTTGTAAGCATCTTGTTTGGATAAACCTTTTAAGCGTGCCAGATAAAGGGCTTGTTCCCCAACCTTCATTTTTTTATATAGACCTCTTTCTTCAGGTAAATATCCGATTTTATATATGTCAGATGCTGTTAATGGTTTGCCTTTGAAAAGGATCTCTCCCTGATCAGGCATTGTTATATGGTTAATAATTCTTATAAAAGTAGTTTTGCCCGCTCCGTTAGGTCCAAGCAGACCAAAAATTTTATTTTCCGGGATATTAACATCTACACGGTCAAGGGCAAGGTGATTGGCATATTTTTTAACTACACCAGTGGCTTCCAATAAGTTCATAAGTGTTTCAACTATTTAATTTCACTCAAAAATAAAGTTTTTTTTAGCATTTAAAACTTAAATGAAAGAAATAGTTTGGGATTACTTAGGTTTCTATCTGGCAGTTTTGGCTCTTTGAACAAGCCTTATTCCATATTCCTTTTCGATAAATAAAAAATAGTAGTATAATTTATAATTTAACTCAATTCCGTAATCAATATGTGGAGAATAATCAATATGGGTTTCGTAGAAGTTCCCATACTTAATTGGATTTAAGTGCCTGTAATTCCATTCGGTAACGTATTGGATATTCCACGTTTTATAGTAATTATTTGAGTAATGTTCCATTGGTGGTTGAGTAGCTAGATAAGAGTTGAATCTGATATCGTATATGATAAGTTCATATTGAGTGGTATCGTTTTCTGCTTCAGCTATTTTGGGAGGATTAGTGTCATTAACTGAAGATGTTTTTGTTGAATGGCAGGCAATTGCAGTTATCGCCAGAATTAAAAGTAATGTTATAACTTTCATCTCAATATGCATTAGTTAGCAATGGATTAAGTATAAAGTTATGAAACTGACATGGTCAGAGCAAATAATCTGGTTAGTATTTAATGTGATTATAAATCTGAAAGCATAAAAAAAGTCCTGAAGAACATTCCTCAGGACTATATCTTGTTAAAGTATTTTATTACTTCTTGGATTCTTCTATGAGTGTGATAAAATCATCAAAAAGAAACTCAGTGTCTGTAGGCCCACTTGAAGCCTCAGGGTGAAATTGAGTAGAAAAGAATGGTTTTGATTTGTGACGAATTCCTTCGTTACTTTTATCATTTACATTAATAAATAATGGTTCCCAGTCGCTGTTTAAGGAATCATTATCCAAAGCATAACCATGGTTTTGAGATGTAATATGGCAATTGTTAGTGCCGACTTTAATTACAGGGTGATTGTGTGCTCTGTGACCGTATTTAAGCTTGTATGTACTTCCGCCGGAAGCTATACCTAATAACTGGTTTCCTAAGCATATGCCAAAAATTGGCTTGCCAATTTCAATTGCTTTTTTAATGTTCTCAACAGTCGTTGAACACATCTCCGGATTACCAGGCCCGTTTGAAAGCATTATGCCATCATAATCCTCCTGTGTAAAATCGTAATCCCAAGGCACCACAATTACAGTTGTGTCTCTTTTTAGCAAGCATCTTAAAATATTATATTTAGCTCCGGTATCAACGAGTACTACTTTGTGTTTACCGTTTCCGTATACTTTTCTTTCTTTGGTACTAACCTGTGCAACAAGGTTATCGGTATTAGGGTTGTATTGTTCAATATCTTCATCATCAATCAATATCTTACCCAGCATACAGCCCTTTTCGCGCAATACTTTTGTTAAAGCTCTGGTGTCAATATCAAAAATTCCCGGAATTTCATTTTGAATTAACCATTCTCTTAAAGAGTTTTTTGCATTCCAATGGCTGTAGTCAAATGAATAATCAGAAATAATTAGTCCGGAGATATGGATTTGATCAGATTCATAGAACAATGGAATGCCATTTTCTTTTTCATCTTTAGGAACGCCGTAATTTCCAATTAAAGGATAAGTTGAAACTAATATCTGACCTTTATAAGATGGATCAGTTAAACTTTCCGGGTAACCAGTCATTGCAGTATTAAAAACAACCTCACCAGCCACTGATTTATGATATCCAAACGACTTTCCTTCGAAAACTGTACCGTCTTCGAGTACCAACTTAATTCCTTTTACTTCAGGCATAACATTAAGATAATCCAATATTTATATTATAGTACTTACTATTGCCATAAGGGCAACACCACTCCTGTTTTAAATTCGGACGCAAAGTTAGTAAATAAATATATTTTCCACTAATAAAACATTTAGTAATGTATAAATATAAATATCAAAACCAATGAAATGCATAAATATACATTGTGTGTTTATTATTAACCTGAGTTCAATTAAAATTTTAACCGGACTCAGGTTATTATGTGAGGATTAGTATTTGTGTTAGAAGATGGATAACTTTAATATCAGCGGAATAATGCGAATGGAAATATTCTTCAGTTATGAATCCGGATAGAAATATTGCATATTATTGTTATGGTCGGTATATATTGTTAATACTATTCGTTATTATATATTCTTTGCGGATTTACTCGCAGGATACATTAACAACAAAACCAGTATTTTATAGTTTGTCAGCCAACTATGGATCCTTTCATGTCCATACAAATAAATTATCTGCTTACAGTGGAGTTAAGCCTGTTGGAATTGAATTCGAAATTAGTCAGCTGTTATTGTCTGATAAGATTAAAAGTTCATTTGGGTTTGTTCCAAAGTGGGGAATTGGGTTAAATTATGTTAATTTTCAGCATGAAGATCTGGGTTATTCAATTCATGCTGTGGCTTATTTTGAGCCGTTTATTAAGATTAACCGTAAATGGCGGTTCTCTTCCAGGTTCGGTACAGGAGTTGCTTTTGTAAGTAATCCGTATCATGTAGAAACAAATCCATATAATAAAACATACAGCACTAAAATAGTATTTCCATTGGTTGGGGGAGTATCAGCTTATTACTGTATCAATAATCATTGGAGTATAAAAACAACAGTTTCCTTTCGTCATATTTCCAACGGTGGTATAAAGCAACCCAACCTGGGTTTAAATTATCCTGCTTTTAGCTTGGCTGCGGAATATACTATGCATAAATATGAGATTAAAGATTTAGAAATGGTTGATGTGTTTGAGTTTCGGAAACGAAAGGAATTATTGGTAGGATATACACTGAAAAGTGATACGATTTCTGAAAAATATAGGCAGGTGGTAGTTTTTACTTATAATAGAAGTGTTAGGGGAGGAAGAATGAATGCATTTACATTGGCAGCAATAATTGAATACCAGCAGATGATAAATCCTGATAATGAATTTGACCAATGGAGTGTGGCTCCGCTCATTGGAAATGAATTTGTTTTAGAAAAAGTACGGTTTGGGCAGCAATTAGGATTTTATGTAGTGCGAGGGAGGGAAGCTCCAAACCTACTATTGCAACAATATTATCTGCGATACTTAATGGGAGCTCATTTAACTACCGGGATTAACTTAAAGGCGCATGGCAGAGTTGCCGATTATCTTACTTTTCAATTTGGGTATGTATTTTAATCAGGCTATAAAATCAATAAAAAAGGCTGTCTGATTTTTTCCCCCACAGACAGCCTTTTCATTACCCAATCAACAAAAACACTTATCTGGATTCCAACGGAAGATAAGTAGATCGATCAATTACACACTTGTATGCCGGGCGTATAATACGACGGCTTGAGAATGTAACCTCCTCTATGCGATGCGCAGCCCATCCGGCGATGCGTGCTACGGCAAATATTGGAGTATATATTTCTTTTGGAATTTTGATGCATTGATATACAAATCCTGAGTAGAAGTCTACGTTAGCGCAAACAACTTTAGCATTCTCTCCTTTAAACTGATAGAATACTTCGGGTGCTAATTCTTCAATGAGTGCGTATAAGTTAAACTCATCCATTCTTCCTTTTTCATCAGCCAACTCTCTGGCTTTCTCTTTAAGTAGAACGGCACGGGGATCAGAAAGCGTATAAATCGCATGACCTATTCCGTAAATTTTACCTGTTTTATCAAAGGCTTCTTTTTTAAGTAACTTCATTAGGTATGCCGAAACCTCTTTTTTATCGCTCCAATCCTTAATGTTGGCTTTGATATTATCCATCATATCAATAACCTTAAGGTTAGCTCCTCCATGTAAACCTCCTTTCAGAGATCCCAAAGCAGCTGCAATGGCCGAATAAGTGTCTGTTTGCGCTGAGCTTACTACACGTGTGGTAAATGTAGAGTTGTTACCTCCACCGTGTTCAGCATGTATTACTAATGAAAGATCCAGTAAATCAGCCTCCAGTTTAGTGTAATCCTTTCCTTTAAGCATGTAAAGGAAGTTTTCGGCTAAACTAAGATCTTTTTGAGGATGCCTTATAATCAAAGACTTTCTTTGAAATGAATGACGCATACCATAATAAGCATAAGCAACAATCACAGGAAATTTAGCAATAAGACTAATTGCCTGCTTCATTAAGTTAACATTGCTAAGATCTTCAGCGTCTTCATCTGCAGCGTACAATCCAAGTACTGATCTGGCTAGCATATTCATTACATCACGTCCTCTTAACGACAGAATCATGTTTTTTGAGAAAAACGGAGGTAATTCACTTTGTTCAGCCAGATAGCTGGTAAAATCACCTAATTCTGTTTGGTTAGGAAGTTGACCTGTAAGTAATAAATAGGCTGTTTCTTCAAAACCATGACGTCCGGTAGAAAGGAATCCATTGGCTAAGTCTTTCAGTTCGACACCACGATAGTATAACTCTCCTTCTCTGGGAATTAACTTTCCATCTTTGTTGTCGTACCCCACCACATTACCAATGTGGGTTAGTCCTACCAATACTCCTGAGAAATCTGCGTTTCTAAGTCCTCTTTTTACACCGTACTGGTCAAAGAGTTCTTTTTCGATTTCACATGATTGTACTGCTAGTTTAGCCAGATTATCCAATAATACCATTTTTATATATCTTATTTTAGTTTTTACTTAACGATTGAATTGCTTCTGCAACTTTTCTGAAATTAAATGACTGAAATATAACATCCATCTTTTGTTTTATTTCAATTGTGCACAGGTTACCAATTGTACCTTCGTGCGTATGCACAACATTAATTTCAGGTTCAAATTTTCCTTCCTCAATCAATTCTCCAATTTGCTTATATGCATCTCGAAAAGGTACACCTTGTAGTACAAGTTTGTTTACCTCCTCAACGCTGAATGCATATTTGTACATTTCATTGTTAAGAATATCTTTTTTAACAGAGATGTTGTTTACTGCAAAGGTGGCCAGATCTAAACAACTGATCAGGTCATCAAAAGCAGGTAGAAAGTTCTCTTTAATCAATTGTAGATCACGGAAATAACCAGAAGGTAAATTGCCTGTAATCATACCAATTGTATCAGGCAGGGCTTGAATTTGATTGCACTTAGCCCTTATCAGTTCAAAAACATCAGGATTTTTTTTGTGAGGCATTATACTTGAACCGGTTGTTAATTCCCCCGGCAATGTTAAAAATCCAAAATTCTGACTCATATATAAGCATGCATCCATGGCGAATTTTCCTACTGTATATGCTACAGAGCTCAAGGCCATGGCAACGTTTTTCTCCGTTTTTCCTCTTCCCATCTGAGCATAAACCACATTGTAGTTCATGTTGTCAAACCCTAATAAATCGGTTGTTAACTGGCGATTTAAAGGAAAGCTGCTTCCATATCCGGCAGCGGCTCCAAGTGGATTCTGATTCGCAATTTTCCAGGAAGCATTCAGCATTTGCATATCATCCGTAAGGCTTTCTGCGTATGCTCCAAACCATAAACCAAATGATGATGGCATGGCAACCTGGAGGTGTGTATATCCTGGAATTAAATAATCTTTATATTTTTCACTCTGAACCTGAAGTGCGTCAAAAAAATCTTTGGATGCGTGAACTACCTCTTCAATTTTTGAGCGGATAAAGAGTTTAAGATCCAATAAAACCTGATCGTTTCTTGATCGACCACTATGTACTTTTTTACCGGTATCACCTAATCGTTCGGTGAGCATCATCTCAACTTGTGAATGAACATCTTCTACGCCATCCTGAATGGTGAATTTACCATTTAAAGTATCAGAATATATATTCTTTAACTCAGTTAATAATTTTTCAAGCTCCTCTTTTTCAAGCAATCCTACACTTTCAAGCATTGTAATATGAGCCATGGTGCCCAATACATCAAAAGGAGCTAAATAAAGATCCATTTCACGATCTTTACCAACCGTGAAAGCTTCTATTTTATCATTTACTTTTATGCCCTTATCCCAAAGTTTCATATCAATAGTCGTTTGTATAAAAACATACTTTTAGCACTATGCAAACCTATGTTTTTCATTTACTTGATGCCTCAAAAGATAGATGGAGATTGTAAATTGTTAACTTGGTATCTAAATATCTTATAATTGAAGCAAATATAGTTTATTAAAGTTATAAATTCAAATTAACAAGTTAAAAAGATGACATTTGTCACATATTTTTCGTATGGAATTTTTCATGGTGAATCGTTCATTTTTCAGATTTCATAGATGTAAAATCTATGATTGTTCTATTTCTAATCCATTTAATAGTTCAAAGTATATTTTAATACCATCTTCAATTTCACTCAATTTGATGTATTCGTCTGCTGTATGTGATCGCGCAGAATCGCCGGGTCCCATCTTTAATGTGGTAAAATTCATCAAAGCCTGATCCGATGTCGTAGGAGAACCATAATATTCTCTACCTAATTCAAGTCCTCTTTTTACAACCGCATGGTCAAATGGAATGTAAGAACTGTTTAGTCTGGTACTCCTTGGAATTACACTACACTCTACTTTTGATTGAATGATTTCAGCGACTTGCTTATTGGAGTATTTTTCATTTACTCTTACATCAACAACAAATTTGCATGTATCCGGAACTACATTATGCTGAGAGCCCGATTCTATTTGAGTGACTGACATTTTTACAGGACCAAATAAGTCTGATACTTCAGGGAACTGATAGGTTTTAAACCATTCAATGTCTTTGATCGCCTTGTATATAGCATTAATTCCTTCTTCACGAGCGGCATGACCTGCCTTCCCTTTGGATTCGCAATCTAAAACCATTAAGCCCTTTTCAGCAATTGCCATTTGCATTTGAGTAGGTTCTCCAACAATAGCTAAATCAATAGTTCCTAGCTCGTTTAAAATGGAAGCTACTCCGTTTTTTCCTGATATTTCTTCTTCTGCTGTGGCAGCAAATACTAAATTATAAGATTGTTTTTCTTCAGATAATAGAAGAAATGTAGCCAATAAAGATACTAACGGACCTCCTGCATCATTGCTGCCAAGCCCATAAAGAATGTCTTCTTCAACCTTAGCTTCAAATGGGTTGTAGGTCCATTTTGATGAAGGTTTTACAGTGTCAATATGTGAATTTAGTAGTATAACCGGTTTGTTCGGATCTTTAGGTGAAGACCAAACCCAAATATTATTTCCTTTTCTATATGGGTGAAGACCTAATGATGTAAGATGTGATTCTACAATGTCACCAGCTTTATCTTCTTCTTTGCTAAGAGATTTAGTCTCAATAAGCTTTTTTAACAGATCAACTGATTTATTGTAATAGGATTCAAAATTATTCATCTGCATTTTGATTTATCATTAGTGGCCGATTTAACACTTTTAGGTATTTCCAATGAACTGAAATGGACTTTTCTCAACATTTTAATTGTGTGACTCTGAAATTAATCTTTTAACCTGAGTTCGACATAAAATTTTGGATTTATCTCATATAATCAATGATTATACAGGTATTCGATAGAACTATGTTTCAGACCGCCTATAAATAGTGAGATTCAACTGAAAATTATGAAAGAATAGCGGGCTATTTTGAATAATTTTCAGGAAGAAGATGGCTGTTTAGTTCCTGATTATTGCTGCGTTCAGCATAATCAAAGTAAACTTTGCTTCTACATTCACTTATCGCAATAATTATAAGTGGAAACTCTCATGCTTTGCATAAAAAACTGATCTACTTCGTTAAATTTATCGAGCTAGCGAGCTAGCCCTGCAAAATTTACCTTGTATATCAGCCTTTTATGTCAATCTGAATTCTAAAATTTTAATCGAACTCAGGTTTTTATTAAGATAGTGCCGGAATTCAGTCCGTTTTTTAGTCCTTGTGTATTCGTTATATTTACTTTACATACACCACTATCCAATGCATTAAATCCATTATCTAATTTCGGTATCATACCTTCTGCAATTACTCCTGTCTGCTGATGTTCTTTAAACAGGTTATGGGTTAATTCAGATATTACTGCATCGTCATCATCCGGATTACTCAATACTCCTTTTTTTTCAAAGCAATACACCAGATTTACTTTGTAATATTTTGCTAATGCAACAGCCAATGCACTCGCCATGGTGTCTGCATTGGTATTTAGCATATTACCATTGCCATCGTGTGTTAGAGGAGCCACTACCGGTACTACGTTTTTATTGATTAAGTCCATTAATTCATTAACCTGAACGGATTCAATATCGCCCACATAACCATAATCTATTTCTTTTACAGGTCGTTTAACGGCCTTTATTAAATTTAAATCAGCACCCGTTAATCCAATGGCATTTGCTCCTTTAGCCTGAAGTGAAGCCACTATGTTTTTATTTACCAAACCGGCATAAACCATGGTAACAACTTTAAGCGTTTCCAGGTCTGTAATTCTTCTGCCCTCAACCATCTTTGTTTCAACACCAAGTTGAGCAGCCACCTTTGTTGCTGAGCGACCTCCACCATGAACCAGTATTTTTAAACCTGGTAATGCTATGAAGTCAGTTAACAGTTCTTGTAATGATTCGGGAGTTTCAACTACTTTTCCTCCGACTTTAACAATGGTAATATCTTGCATGGGAATTTACTTGATCTGTTTTACAGGTTTTCTAACATTCTTTTAATGACAGTTTGTGCAGATACGACTCTGTTTGCTGCCTCTTGAACAACCAATGAGTTTTCACTTTCTATTACGCCATCAGTAACAATCATATTTCGTCTGACTGGCAGGCAGTGCATGAATTTTGCATTGTTTGTTAATGCCATTTTTTCTTCATTAACAGTCCAGTCCATATCTTTACTCATTACCTGACCATAATTTGAAAATGAAGACCAGTTTTTCGCATAGATAAAATCTGCATCTTTAAAAGCTTCACGTTGATCATATTCAACAGTAACACCTTCAGTAAATTCATCAGCAAGCTCATAGCCCTTGGGATGTGTAATAACAAACTCAACGTCTGCCTCTTTCATCCATTCGGTAAATGAATTAGCAACTGCCTGAGGCAAAGCACGGGGATGTGGAGCCCAGGTTAAAACTACTTTAGGTTTTTCTTTTTGTTTATGCTCTTCAATTGTAATAAGATCAGCAAATGCTTGTAAAGGGTGACGTGTGGCTGATTCTAAACTAATTACAGGTACTCCTGAATATTGAATAAATTGGTTCAGAACCTTCTCTGAATAATCATCTTCTTTATTCTCGAAAGTGGCAAATGAACGCACACCAATCAAGTCGCAATACTGACCAATTACAGGAACGGCTTCTTTTATATGTTCTGGTTTATCGCTGTCCATAACAACCCCCATTTCGGATTCCAGTTTCCAGCCATCTTTGTTTATATCAAGTACCATTACATTCATACCCATATTCATGGCAGCCTTTTGTGTACTTAGTCGGGTACGAAGGCTAGAGTTGAAAAATACAAGTATGATGGTTTTGTTTTTTCCTAGTTCGCTGTATGCGTAAGGCTTCTTTTTAACTTCGAAAGCCTCATTTAAGGCTTCTTTTAAATCTCCTATATCTTCAACTTTTAAATATCGTTTCATGCAATTATGTTTTAGCAAAAAACTGAAGGCCGATTAATACACAATTAATGGTATTGGCTATATCAGTTTTATATTTTTATTTTTCAGGGTTTTATCGTTGTAACTCTTTATGCCGGGCGTGAATGACCGTTGCCTTTTATTAGCCATTTGTAGCTGGTTAACTCTTTTAATGCCATCGGTCCTCTTGCATGTAGTTTTTGAGTGCTGATACCAATTTCGGCGCCTAATCCAAATTGAGCACCATCTGTAAACGCCGTTGAAGCATTGGCATATACAGCAGCTGCATCCACCTCATTATAAAAACGTTCAATGGCTTTGGCGTCCTCTGCAATAATGGCTTCGCTATGTTTTGAACTGTATTTATAGATGTGATCTAAAGCTTCATCAATATTGTCAACGGTTTTTACTGACATTTTGTGAGCTAAAAATTCAGTTCCAAAAGACTCTTCTGTAGCTTTCTTTAATAAATTAGCTGGATATTTTCCATTCAAAGCATCATATGATTGGACGTCAGCAAATACCTCAACATTAAAAGGAATCATTCCTTTAATCATTTCAGCAAGTTCAGCTAATTTATCTTTGTGAATCACCAGGCAATCCAAGGCATTACAAACACTGACTCTTCTTGTTTTGGCATTCACCACCACATCCGCAGCTTTCTTAAAATCGGCAGAAGCATCTACGTAAGTATGTACAATCCCTGCACCCGTTTCAATAACAGGTATATTTGCATTTTCACGTACTGAATTGATTAAGTTCTGAGATCCACGAGGGATTAAAATATCAACGTAACCTATGGCATTCATTAGTTCTGTTGCAGCTGATCTTTCCGGAGGTAGTAGTTGTAGAACTTCAGGATTAAAACCTTCATCTTTTAGTACCTGATGAATTACTCCGGCAATGGCTTTATTTGAAAACTCTGCATCACTTCCTCCTTTTAAAACGCAAGCGTTGCCTGATTGCATACACAAGGAAAATACATCAAAGGTTACATTTGGACGTGCTTCGTAGATTACCCCAATAACCCCAAGAGGAACTCTTACTTTTTGCAAATTCATACCATTGTCGAGTGTTCTCTCTTCAAGTATTTCACCAATAGGAAAAGGTAGTTTAGCAACATTTCTAATGTCAGCGGCAATGCCTTCAATTCTCTCCTTAGTAAGCATTAATCTATCATATTTTGGATCGTTTATATCCATACGATCCAAATCTTTTTGGTTGGCAACCAAAAGTTCAGGAATAGATTCTTCAGCCTTATTCGCCAGCTTGTTTAAAAGTTGAACAATATCTTCTTGCTTCACTCTGGATAAACCACGAGCGGCATCTTTTACTTTTTCAAATTGAGCTAAACACTTCATTTTTATATAGATTGAGGTTATGTATCAAATAATTGCAGACGATTAAAACAGATATAAATAGTCGTAATGTATAAGGGGTTGATATTTGGGATCATGCAAATGCTCCATGGCCTTTGAATAATCATATTTTGCCTTTCCAATACCCACTGGTTTATTATCTTCAGCAATGATTTTTAATAAATCACCTTTTTTAAATTCTCCGCTTATTTTAATGACTCCAGCTAAAAGCAGACTGGTTGCTTTGCTAGAGTTTAACGCTTCAACTGCACCTTTGTTGATAATGATTTCAGCATTTGTGAAAGATTCAGAATAAGCAATCCATTTTTTTATAGCTGGATATCTTTCTCCTGGTAAAAATCTCGTATGCTCCACATCATCAGGATTATTATTTAAATCAGTTAAGATATTAAGCTTTGTTCCGTTAGCGATATGTACCGAAGTCCCTGAGGCTGCTGTTTTTTGCGCAATATTACATTTAGTAAGCATGCCCCCTCGTCCAAAATCTGACTTTGTTGTGGAAATAAATGATGATAAATCAGCATTCGTACTCTTTACAGTTTTAATTACTTGTGCATCCTTTTCCTTAGGATCTCGATCGTATATTCCATTAACGTTGCTTAATATAAATAAGGCATCACTGTTCATCATTGACGACAGGAGACCAGCCAGTTCATCATTATCGGTAAACATTAAGGCAGTTACTGAAACCGCATCATTCTCATTTATAATAGGTACAATTCCATTTTCAATAAGTGTTGAAATACAGTTTTTCATGTTCAGATAATGATCTCTGGATCTAAAATCTTGCTTTGTTACCAATACCTGAGCACATTGAATCCCATGCTTTTCAAATAAAGTTGAATAAGTGTTTACCAATTTTACCTGTCCTACAGATGATAATAATTGACGTGCTGAAACAGTATCTGTTTTTTTATTGATTTTCACCATAGACCGTCCGGCAGCAACTGCTCCTGAGGACACTAAAATGAGTTCTTTTTTTTGTTTATGAAGATGCGCTATCTGATCAACCAAATGCGATACGCGTTCATTGTGAAGCATACCATTTTCGTTTGTCAAAACGTTTGAGCCAATTTTTATGGTAATAGAATTAAACACTGACAGTCAGGATTTATTTGTTGTTTTCGATTTTATTAAATGAAGTTAATAATCCCTTAATCAAAGAAGAACTAAATCCTTGATGTTCCATCTCGTTAAGACCGGAAATGGTAACACCACGCGGAGTTGTAACCTTGTCTATTTCGTGTTCCGGATGTGTTCCTGAGTTAATTAGCAGGTCGGCAGCTCCCTTTACAGTTTGAGAGGCTATTTTTAAGGCAAGATCAGCTCCAAAGCCAATTTCAATTCCTCCTTGCGTTGCAGCTCTTACAAATCTTAATGCAAAGGCAATTCCACAAGCCGCTAATACAGTAGCAGATGCCATTAATTCTTCTGGTATAATTAAAGCCTGTCCAACTTGTTCGAATAAAGTAAGTACGATTTTTTCTTGTTCCCCGTTAGCATTATGTGCTGAAATACATGTCATGGACTGACCAATTGCCACTGCAGTGTTTGGCATTGCCCGGAATATTGGAAGTTTTTTTCCTAAGGATTTTTCTATGGTTAATGAATCAATTCCTGTGGCTAGGGATATGATTAAGGTTTTTTCATTAATGTAATCCTTTATTTCAGTTATGATATCCTCAACCTGATAAGGCTTTACGCCTAAAAAAATGATATCAGCCCCTTGAGATGCAGCTTTATTATCAGAAGAAACGTTTACCCCTGCATCTTTTAAATTTTGAATAAGCTCTAATCTTCGTCTTGTTACAGTTAAGTTAGAAGCCTCAACAACTTTTGAATTTACTATGCCATTGGCAATAGCTTGGCCTAGATTTCCTCCGCCAATGATGGTAATTTTCTTGTTTTTCATAGTATGACTCTGTAGGGCATTTTCATAACATGTGAATGACCAACAGTTTAGTATTAGTCATGCTACATCAATATGTTGTGCCGTCAATTTCAACTTTTATATGTCCCCAGTTTTCTCCGGATTTAATTCGGTATAATTGCATTTCGCTTATACCAAACTGTTTAGCAATAATTTTCAATCTGGATTTACGTTTGGGATCAAATATTTTCTTTTTTAAACGAATAACCTCTGTTGAACTTAATTTGTGTCCCTGATCTATTTTTCGTCCTTTTTGTTTTGCTCTGGCTTCAAGAACCAGTGGATTGTTTTTTTGATGATCAAATACTTCTTCTTTTGTACTCCATTTCAGGTTCTCAGTATAATTGTTGTTTTTGTTATAATCGGTATGAATTACAAATTTAGCATCAGATCTGTTGTTTTCAATAAAATATTGTGCAACTAATTTATGAATGTAAAAAGTTTTTGACTTTCCAAACGGACGAACCGGAAGTGTGGCATACCCTCTAAGTATCCCCCCTTTAATTAAGGTTCCGTCTTTAATTGTTTCCGTATAACTAATTACTCTTCCATAATTTGAAATAGCATATTTCTTTTTGAGAGCGCCCTCTTCAAAAATAATCTGTTTCCATTCTTCATTCCAGAACGACTTAACCATGGCCTGTTTGTTTTATAGTGTTATGTTATAAACGTCTCAGGCACAGTTGCAACTATAAAGAAGTTGTTAATTTATTTAAAAATATGTCAGCTTCTTGTTTACTGATGTTTAATGGAGGAAGAATCCTTATCGTTTTAGTGCCTGAAACTCCAGTGAAAATTTTATCTTCAAAAAGAAGTTTTTTTCTTAATTCGACTATTTCATCATCAAATTCCAGGCCAATCATCAGTCCCAACCCCCTTACTTTACAGTTATTTAATGATTTTTTACATTTTGCAACAATGTAATTACCGACCTCATATGCATTTTCAGTCAGGTTTTCTTTTTCTATTACCTCTAATACTGCCAGAGCAGCTGCACAGGCCAGATAATTTCCTCCAAATGTAGTGCCCAGCATTCCAAACCAAGGCTTAAACTTATCAGATATGAGTACTCCTCCAATAGGAAATCCATTCCCCATTCCTTTTGCTGTGGTAACTATATCTGGTTTTACGTTGCTGTATTGAAAAGCAAAGAATTTTCCTGAGCGACCATATCCTGATTGAATCTCATCTAAAATTAGTACTGCTTCGTATTTTTGACAAAGTTCACCAAGGCCGTCTAAAAATGATGGATCAGGTACAATAATTCCTCCGATACCCTGTATTCCTTCAATAATAACAGCGCAAACATCTTTTTTCCGGAGTTCCTTTTCAACTGCTTCCAGGTCATTTAACTCTACGATAACGGATTCGTGATTACTGTTAATAGGAGCAATGATTTTGGGGTTGTCGGTAATGGCTACCGCAGCAGAGGTTCTTCCATGAAATGCTTTTTTAAACGAGATAACTTTCTTTTTGTTTGTTGCAAAAGAAGCGAGTTTTAATGCATTTTCATTAGCCTCAGCACCGGAATTACATAAAAACAAGTTGTAATTTTCCAGACCGGATACTTCTCCTAGCTTTTTAGCTAAATCTTTTTGTAATTGATTTTGAACTGAATTTGAGTAAAATCCAATTTGATTTAACTGATCAGAAATGCGTTTAATATAATGTGGATGTGAATGTCCGATCGATATTACTGCATGACCACCATATAAATCCAGGTATTTATTTCCCTCTTTATCCCAGATGTAGCTGCCTTGTGCCTTTACAGGCTCAATATTAAAAAGAGGATATACATCAAATAAGTTCATAGTAGTTTTAATTAAAAAAATCTAATGGTAATTGTATGTTTGTTGTGTTTGCGATTAGAGGTATAACAATCCTGCAGGACTCTTGGCTTTCCTGCAGGATTGTTAACAAGTCTTCTTTTGTACTATAACAACTAATTTAAACCATCTAAAAGTATACATTCTCAAATCGTTAAATTGCAGAGATCTAATTCTGAAAACTAAACAATGGTTATGTTTTTCAGATTAAAAGGCTACCGATTTGAGTCGAAGACCTGTTGTTTCCTCAAGTCCGAACATTAAGTTCATATTTTGAACTGCCTGACCTGATGCCCCTTTGATTAGGTTATCTATCATACTAATGACAAATAACTTACCATCGTACTTCTCAACAAACACAATTCCTTTATTCGTATTAACCACCTGTTTTAAATGTGGATTAGTATCAGTTACTGTCACAAATGGGTGATCTTTGTAATAATCCTTAAATAATTTAACCGCTTCCTCAGCTGTTAAATCACATTCTGTATAAGCACTGGCCATTATTCCTCTTGTAAAATTCCCTCTTACAGGAATAAAGTTGACCGAATCCTTAAAGTTGTTTTGTAATTGACTAAGTGATTGTTTAATCTCCCCTAAATGCTGGTGAGAAAAGGCTTTGTAAATGGATACGTTGTTGTTTCGCCAGCTAAAATGCGATGTTGCTGTTGGTTTTTGACCGGCCCCAGTTGAACCTGTAATGGCGTTTACATGAACCTCATTTAGTTTGCTACTTGCAGCAATAGGAAGCAAAGCCAACTGAATAGCTGTGGCAAAACATCCCGGATTCGCTATTTTATTTGCCTTTTTTATTTCATCACGATTTAGCTCAGGTAATCCATAAAGAAAATCATTGCCAGCTCCTTTTAAACGGTAGTCATGACTCAGGTCGATAATTTTTATATGATCAGGAATGCTGTTTGCATTTAAAAACTCCCTTGATTTTCCATGACCCATGCATAGGAAAATAACATCAACCACTTGAGTGTTCAGTTCTGCACTAAAAACAAGATCGGTGTCTCCTAATAAATCAGTATGCACTGCAGCAATTGGATTTCCTGCATTACTGGTACTTTGAATACAAGTAATATCTGCTTGCTGATGGTTTATAAGTATTCTTAATAATTCACCCGCTGTATATCCTGCACCTCCTACAATTCCAACTTTAATCATCTATATTTCTAGTTTATATCAAGAGAACCCTTGTTAACGTTATTAAATATCTTTAATTGGTTACCCAGGATTGTAGTAAATCCTTTTACATCATCTCCACTCCAACCTTTGTTTACTTCACCGTAATCACCAAATCCGGAATTCATTAGGTCGTGATCCGATTCAATACCAATAAGTTCAAATCGGTATGGTAATAACTTAAGAATTACTTTTCCGGTTACATTTTG
The DNA here is from genome assembly GCA_050296935.1 of Marinilabiliaceae bacterium. Classification (GTDB taxonomy): domain Bacteria; phylum Bacteroidota; class Bacteroidia; order Bacteroidales; family Marinilabiliaceae; genus Saccharicrinis. The sequence continues at coordinate 41,464 of JBNKRV010000246.1, forward strand.
CTGAGAGTTATCTAAAAATTTCTCAATGTCTCTCATTACAGGTTCAACGTATTGAGCCTCGTGTAAAAGCATTCCGTACCAATTACTTAACTGCTCTTTCCAATACATTTGCCATTTGGTAAGTGTATGCTTTTCCAGTAAATGGTGAGCTTTAATAATTAACATGGGAGCTGCGGCTTCAAAGCCAACCCTTCCTTTGATTCCAATTATTGTATCACCTACATGTGTATCTCTACCAATTGCATGTGATGCTCCTATGGTTTCTATTTTTCTGATGGCATCAATAGTTGTTGGGAATTTCTCTCCATTTACCGTTTCAATTTCACCTTTTTTGAATTCAATAATTAATTCAGAAGGTTCTTGTTCTGTTGGTTGTGATGGGTATGCATCGCTTGGTAAAGACTTGTTTGATGTTAAGGTTTCTTTACCTCCAACGCTGGTTCCCCAAAGACCTTTGTTGATGGAATACTCCATTTTCTTCCAGTCTTTTTCAACGCCATGCTTAATCAAATATTCAATTTCAGCTTCACGTGATAATGTTAAGTCACGGATTGGTGTAATGATTTCGATTTCAGGAGCAATGATTTGGAAAGTAAGGTCGAATCTAATCTGATCGTTACCTGCACCAGTACTACCGTGAGCAATGTATTTAGCACCAATTTTTCGGGCGTAATCAACAATGGCATAAGCCTGAAAAATTCGTTCTGAACTTACAGATAAAGGATAGGTGTTGTTTTTCAGGATGTTACCATAAATCATATATCTGATACAATTACGATAATACACATCTGTTACATCAAGAGTCTCGTGTTGAGTTACTCCCAGATTATAGGCACCTTCTTCTATTGTTTTTAATTCACTATCAGAAAAACCACCTGTATTCGCAATTGCTGAATATACATCTAACCCCTTTTCATGTTTTAAATACTTCACACAAAAGGAGGTGTCTAAACCACCACTAAAGGCTAAAACAACTTTTTCCATTTTCTTTGTATTATAATGTGAGGATGGAAGGTACTTCCATCGCCTGCTTTTTACTGATACTATTTTAATTTGTAAGCAAACGTTTCAAATAAGAGAACTTGTTTTCAGATCTTTTTTTATTTGAACGTAGAAATACAAATTGTTTAAATTTTAACCATCTGCTATAAACTTTCAGGCTTTTTTCTTCTTCATTCTTTTTATTGTCCTTTGACGGATCGTATAGCATTCCCGTACATAAACAATGTCTGCGTTGAGTTCTAACCAGAATGTCATAATTCACGCAACTCTGGCATCCTTTCCAGAACATTTCATCGTCTGTTAACTCTGAAAAAGTAACTGGTTTATAACCTAAGTCCGAATTTATTTTCATTACGGCCAATCCGGTAGTAAGTCCGAAAAGTTTGGCATCCGGATACTTTTTTATGGATAAATCAAATGCTTTTGATTTGATTGCTTTTGCTAACCCCTGGCCTCTGTATTTATCAACTACAATAAGTCCTGAATTGGCTACAAAACGATTGTGTCCCCATGATTCTATATAGCAAAAGCCGGCAAATTCTTTACCGTTCAATGCTATAATAGCTTTGCCTTCATTTATCTTCTGGATAATATAGCCAGGGCTTCGCTTAGCAATTCCGGTCCCTCTCACTTTTGCCGCATCGGCAATGGTTTCCAGAATTTCGTCTACATAATCCAAATGAGGTTCTGTAGCAACACCTATGTAAAAATCCTTTATCATTATTTAATTCTAAACACCTCTGTAATCCAACTACAATAATTTATCTTTTAATCCGGGTATAAAAAGAGACAGTACATCAATAATATGATTTTTTGATACGCCTTCTCTATTTATTAATAATATGGTGTCGTCACCAGCGATTGTTCCTAATATCTCATATGGGTCATGGCTGTCAATTACCGAAGCTATGCTGTTCGCAAACCCGGGGCGTGTTTTAATTACCGCCAGATTTCCAGTGAAGTCGATTGTGTCTACTCCAGACACTGGAAAATCCTCATTGACTTCCTCATTCGTTTTTGACGCCGATTGAGGCATTTCATATACATAACCCAAATCAGAATGTGGAATTTTTGCCACTTTTAAAAACTTAAGATCTCTTGATAGGGTTGCCTGAGTGGTTAAAAAACCTTCCGTTTCAAGAAGTGTTAATAACTCATCCTGACTACTGACTTTTTGAGCAGTTATTATGTTTTTTATGGCTGCAAGCCTTTGGGCTTTCACTTTCATCTGTTTTATTTTATCAACTCTGATTGGATAGATTGTTATTGTTTGACTGGCTGTATTTACCATTCAGTTTTATTCGTCTATCAATATACAAATGTATAAATATACAATTGAAATGCAAAAATATTCACTTTTTTAAAATATTCAAAAGGATTTTATAAAATATTTGTATTTTTGCAGCCGAAATGAATGATAAAAAAGTGAAGACCTTTCTGATTTACAAAGGTTAGAGGTGTTGTGCAATAAAAGTTGTGCGTTTTTTAAGTTTTTAATTTAGTGGAAAATAAGCGTTTTGACTATTAAAAATGAGTATTTATTTCAATTTTATTATGCATAAGAATACATTACATCAATTTCATAATAGCCAGTAAACATGAATAAAGACATTAAGAAGGTAGTAATACTTGGATCAGGTGCCCTGAAGATTGGTGAGGCAGGAGAGTTTGATTACTCCGGATCACAGGCTCTTAAAGCCTTAAAGGAGGAAGGTATTGAAACTGTTTTGGTAAATCCGAATATAGCCACAGTACAAACATCTGATAAGATTGCTGATAAAATCTACTTTTTGCCTGTAACCCCTTATTTTGTTGAGGAGGTAATAAAAAAAGAACGCCCGGATGGTATTTTATTAGCCTTTGGGGGACAAACTGCATTAAACTGCGGTACTAAACTATATTTAAGTGGTGTGCTTGAGAAGTACAACATAGAGGTATTGGGTACTCCGGTTCAGTCCATTATTAATACTGAGGATCGCGAAATATTTGCGAATAAACTCAAAGAAATTGATGTTAAAACGCCTATTAGTTTAGCTGTAACTTCAGTTGATGAAGCCGTGAAAGCTTCAGATAAAATTGGATTTCCAATAATAGTCAGAGCAGCCTATACTTTAGGTGGTATGGGAAGTGGTTTCTGTAATAATAAAGAGGAACTTATAGAGCGCGCAGAAAACGCCTTTTCCTATTCAAATCAGATATTGGTTGAAGAGTCCTTGAAAGGATGGAAAGAGGTAGAGTATGAAGTTGTAAGGGATAAGTATAATAACTGTATTACGGTTTGTAATATGGAGAATTTTGATCCGCTGGGAATTCATACAGGAGAAAGTATTGTTGTAGCTCCATCACAAACCTTATCGAATTCTGAATATCATAAACTTCGAGAGTTAGCCATTAAGATAATTCGTCATATTGGTGTTGTTGGAGAGTGTAATGTACAATATGCATTAGATCCAAAATCCGAAGATTACAGAGTTATTGAAGTAAATGCCCGTTTATCACGTTCTAGTGCACTAGCATCTAAAGCAACTGGTTATCCATTGGCATTTGTAGCTGCAAAATTAGGTTTAGGTTATGGATTACATGAACTTAAAAATTCGGTTACTAAGGTTACTTCAACCTTTTTTGAGCCGGCTTTGGATTATGTAGTTTGTAAGATTCCTCGTTGGGATTTAAATAAATTCAACGGAGTTAGCAAACAAATCGGAAGTAGTATGAAATCTGTAGGCGAAATCATGTCTATAGGTCGTACTTTTGAAGAGGCGATTCAAAAGGGGTTGAGGATGATTGGTCAGGGTATGCATGGTTTTGTTGCCAATCAACCATTAAAAGGGATTGATGTTAAAACGGAACTGGCTGAGCCAACCGATCAGAGAATATATGCCATTGCCGAGGCTTTTGCAACGGGGATGAGTGTTGAAGAGATTCACGAGTTAAGTAAAATTGACCATTGGTTTCTGGAGAAACTAAAGAATATTAGTGATTTAGAAACAGAACTGAAAAAATATTCTAAAGTAGAAGATCTTCCACATGACTTGTTAAGAAATGCAAAACGTTCAGGTTATTCTGATTTTCAGATAGCGCGTTGTGTATTCAAGAGTACCAGCGAAGTTATTGGAGATGATTTGCTTAAAGTTAGAGACGAGCGTAAAAAGAGAAATATTTTACCGGTTGTAAAGCAAATTGATACCATGGCTGGTGAATTTCCTGCTCAAATCAACTATCTCTACCTGACTTATAGCGGTACTGAGCATGATATTGATTACGAAAAGGATGGAAAGTCGGTTATTGTATTAGGTAGTGGGGCGTATCGTATTGGTAGTTCGGTAGAGTTTGACTGGTGTAGTGTAAATGCCTTAAATACAATACGTGAGCAGAAGCATCGTTCCATCATGATCAATTATAATCCGGAAACAGTAAGTACAGATTATGATATTTGTGATCGATTGTATTTTGATGAACTTTCTCTTGAGAGAGTATTAGATATTATTGATTTAGAAGTTCCAAAGGGTGTTATTGTATCAGTAGGAGGTCAGATTCCGAATAATCTGGCTATGAAACTGAACAAACAGAATGTGCCAATTTTAGGAACCTCGCCTGAAAATATTGATAATGCCGAGAATCGTCAGAAGTTCTCATCCATGTTGGATAGTTTAAATATTGATCAGCCACGTTGGAGTGAGTTAACTTCAATCGATGACATTTTCACCTTTGTTGATGAGGTTGGTTTCCCTGTATTGGTTCGTCCTAGTTATGTGCTTTCAGGTGCAGCAATGAACGTTGTAAGTAATAAGGATGAATTAGAGCATTTCTTAACTTTGGCTGCTAATGTATCTAAAGAATACCCGGTTGTTGTTTCGGAATTTATTGAGGAAGCAAAAGAAATAGAAGTGGATGCTGTGGCCAAAAATGGTGAGGTGATTGCTTATGCTATTTCAGAACATGTTGAGTTTGCAGGTGTGCATTCCGGTGATGCGACGATCGTATTTCCTCCGCAGAAACTGTATATCGAAACCATGCGCAGGGTGAAAAAGATTGCCAGAGAAATTGCGAAAGCATTAAATATCTCCGGACCATTTAATATGCAGATTTTAGGTAAGAATAACGAGCTTAAAGTTATTGAGTGTAACCTAAGGGCTTCAAGGAGTTTTCCGTTTGTATCTAAAGTTCTGAAGGTTAATTTAATTGACCTGGCTACGCAAGTAATGCTTGGAATGGATGTTGAACGACCAGGTAAAAACTTATTCGATTTAGATTGTGTTGGAATTAAAGCTCCGCAGTTCTCGTTTGCCCGTTTAGCAAAGGCAGATCCGGTATTAGGAGTAGACATGTCATCAACAGGTGAGGTTGGTTGTATTGGAGATAATTTTGATGAGGCCATCTTAAATTCAATGCTTTCTGTTGGATATACCATTCCAAAGAAAAATATTTTAATATCATCGGGTCCTCTTCGTTCAAAAATGGAGTTACTTAAAAGTGCCCGCTTATTAAAGGAGAAAGGGTTTCATATTTTTGCCACCGGAGGAACACATAAATTCTTTAAAGAGAATGGTGTTGAAACAACTCATATTTATTGGCCAAGCGAACCAAAGAAACATCCAAATTCATTGGAGATGATTCGTGAGAAAGAAATTGACCTGGTCATTAATATCCCGAAAAACCTAAGTAAAAATGAGTTAAAGAATGGATATAAAATCCGTCGTAATGCCATCGATTTTAATATTCCATTGATTACAAATGCTCGTTTAGCAAGTGCATTTATTAATGCCTTCTGTAAAATTGGTATAGAGGATATTAAGATTAAGAGCTGGGATGAGTACAAATAGATAATTTTAGATATTAGCTTCCAAAAGCCGTTGAGATAACTTCTTAGCGGCTTTTTTTGTGCCTGTAATTTATTCTGGGTTCGATTAAGAATTTTGAATTCGGCTAAATTGAGTAGAATATCAAAATTCAATTGATTTTATTCTTGAAATTGTCTCAGGCTGTTGTCGAATCAAAAAAGGGATAAATGTTTTCTTGTAATAAGTTTATCTTCCTATTGGAATAATGCGCTATTGAAGCATTTAGAAGTTATTAGTAGCCAATAAATCTTATAGCTGGAAAGTGACTTAGCGTATTGCTTTGTTGAAATCTGTTGATATAAACTAAAGGATGTGTAATCTTTTTATTATTTTGCGGCTCGAAATTTAGGAATTTTAACAAGATGAAGTCGGGTATGCGTATATTATTTGTTGTTTTATTAAGTCTTTCATTTTCTTTCACTTTTTCTCAGCGTTTTCAATTTGAATCCCTTGTAGAAGTAAACACAACACCAGTTAAGAGTCAGGATAATACAGGAACCTGTTGGGCATACAGTACTACGTCATTTATCGAAAGTGAGATCATGAGGATGGGAGGCCCGGAGCTGAATTTGTCAGAAATGTATACTGTAAAATATGCCTATTTAAATAAAGCAAAGCAGTATGTTTTTCTACATGGAAAAGGTAATTTTAGTCAGGGAGGGCAAGCACATGATGTTTTAAATGTAATTGCAGACTATGGTTTTGTTCCCGAAGAGTATTATATAGGGAAAAAAGATTCAAGTAAAAAACATAACCATGCTGAGCTAGTTTCCACAATGAAGGTGTTGCTTGACAATTACATTGGGATGGATAACGCAAAGCCATCAGATACTTGGTATTCAAACCTTAATTCCATTCTTACCAATTATTTAGGAGAAGTACCTGAGAAGGTTCGTTTTAATAAAAGAGAGTATTCTCCTCAAAAATTTGCTCAGGGCCTTGGGATTGATAAATCAAATTATATTGAATTGAGTTCTTATTCTCATCATCCTTTTTATGAGCAATTTGATTTGGAAGTGCCTGATAACTGGTCGCATGATCGATATTATAACCTGCCAATTGATGAATTAATCAATGTGATGAAAACGGCCCTGGAACAAGGGTATAGCTTTGTTTGGGACGGGGATGTTTCGGAGGCTTCATTCTCTCATCGTAAGGGGGTGGCTTTTATGCCTTCAAATGATTCCATTGCTTACAGTTCAGATAATGAGCTTAAAGTTACTCAAGAAGATCGCCAAAAGGCCTTTTTGTCGTGGCAGGTTACAGATGATCACCTAATGCATATTGTAGGCATGGTAAAGGATGAAGATGGTACTGTTTTTTTTAAAACAAAAAATAGCTGGGGAACTGAGAGTAACAAATATGGAGGGTACTTATACATGTCGGAAGCTTATGTTCGAATGAGTACAGTGGCTATTATGCTTCATAAAAATGCGTTAGATAAAAATATCTATAAGAAAATTTTACAGTAAAGACTGCAATGAAGATCCGTGATATATCTCGACTTTCTGAAAATAATCAGCGCATTGAGAAAATAAGGAATTATGCATCAAAAAAGCTGGAAATAGTCGATGCAGGTCATGGATTTAGTCATGTTGAAAGAGTGCTGGAAAATGCCAGGCACATTAATGCATCAGAAAAAGGGAACTGGTTTTTAATTGAAGCAGGAGTACTTTTGCATGATGTAACAGATGAAAAGTTATTTGATAAAGCCCGGGCAGAATCAGAATTACATTCTTTTTTAATAGAGATTAATCTGGATTTAAAATCTATACAATCTATTTTTAATATTATTAATGCAGTTTCTTTCGGGGGGGAGTTTGATCATTCTAATGAATTAAGTGTAGAGCAGAAAGTAGTAAGAGACGCAGATCGTTTAGATGCTATAGGAGCGATAGGAATTGCCCGGACTTTTCATTATGGAGGCAGTAAAAACAGAGAGATTTTTAATCCCGGTTTTCCCCCTCAAAAATATAATTCCACAAAAGAATACCGTCAAACCACTTCTCCAACAATCAATCATTTTTATGAAAAGTTGTTGTTATTAAAGGATAGAATGGAGACCTCAACCGGTAAGAAGATTGCTGAACAAAGGCATCAGTTTATGTTGGATTTTTTATCTCAATTTTACAAGGAATTAGGTGTGCAAGGGTTTAAACAATAGAAGAACAAAAAGTGATTTACTTTTATTAATTTTACCTGCATAATTCAATAAATAATTAAATGGCCAAACAGCAATCAACGCGTAAATCTTCATCAAGTAAAAAAACACCACTCAAAAATAAAAAGACTTCACTGTATAAGAAAATTCTGATTCTGGGTTTAAAGGGATTGGGATTGCTGGTTACAGTTGCATTCTTGTTTTTACTGTTTGTTTATTTAGGAGTATTTGGTCGTTTGCCCGCTGAAGATGAGCTAAGTAAAATTGATAATGATATTGCCTCAGAAGTGTATGCTGAAGACGGTACGTTAATGGGGAAGTATTACTATCAGAACCGAATGAGTGTTGAGAATAAAGTGATCTCAGAGTATGCAATAGATGCACTTGTGGCTACTGAAGATAAAAGGTTTTTTCAACACGAAGGGTTTGATATTATCAGTTTAGGCAGAGTAGTATTTAAAACTGTATTACTAAGGAATAAGGCTCAGGGAGGAGGTAGCACCATTAGTCAGCAATTGGCTAAAAATCTGTACCCAAGAAAGCAATATGGTCCATTTTCAATGTTGGTGAATAAAACACGCGAAATTTTTATTGCCTCCAGACTCGAAGAGATTTATAGTAAATCACAAATATTAAAATTATACCTTAACACGGTTCCTTTTGGTGAAGATGTTTATGGGATCGAAGCTGCATCAATCAGGTTTTTTAGTAAGCACTCATCTGATTTAAAGGCCAATGAAGCGGCTGTGTTAATTGGTATGCTGGCTGCAAATACAGCTTATAATCCACGAATTAATCCTTCCAGATCCTTAAAACGTAGAAATGTTGTTCTGGGGCGTATGGCTGAATATGGTTTCCTTTCTAAGGATGAACTTGCAGTGTATACATCTGCGGATATGGGGCTTAAATATCATAGAATAGATCAGAATACAGGTATTGCACCCTATTTTAGAGAAGTTATCCGAAAGAAAGCGGAACAGATTCTACAGGATAAATATGGAGATCATTATGATATTTTTTCTGATGGATTAAAAATTTATACCAGTATAGATCCCACCTTGCAAAGGTACGCTGATGAGGCTGTACAACAACATATGGCTTCGTTACAAAAGGAATTCAAATATCATTGGTTAAACAAAGATCCCTGGAAAAATCATCCTTCAGTATTTGAGAATGCCTTACACTCTTCAAATAGGTATAAAGCCCTGAAAGCTTCCGGTAAAACAGATGAAGAGATACGGGTAGAAATGAAAAAGCTCACGAAAATGAGGATTTTTGCTTACCCTGATGGAAAGGAGGTTAATCTTTCTCCGTTAGATTCTGTGAAGCATTATCTTAAAATTTTAAATACTGGTTTTATGGTTATGAATCCACAAAATGGCAAAGTGTTGGCATGGGTAGGAGGAGTAAATCATGAGTATTTTCAATTTGATCATGTTACCTCCCGAAGGCAGGTTGGTTCAACATTCAAACCAATAGTTTATACGGCCGCAATTTTGGATGGCATGACGCCATGTGAATTTATTTCCAATGAGCAAAGAGTATATAAAGATTATCAAAACTGGACTCCAGCTAATGCTGATGGAAACCATTTAGGCTACTATTCATTAAAAGGTGGATTATCCAATTCTGTTAATACTATTACAGCAGAAATAATGGTGAGAACAGGTATTGATAAGGTTCTTAATCTGGCACAAGAAATGGGTGTGCAATCCCAATTGCCAGCAGTGCCATCTATTAGTCTGGGAACTGGTGAAATATCCCTTCAGGAAATGCTAACGGTTTATTCCTGTTTTGCGAATCATGGTGTTAGAAATGAACCTGTAGGGTTATTACGCATTGAGGACAGAGCTGGTAATGTTTTGTATGAGTATGAGCAAAAAGAGCGAGTGCAAATTCTGGATGAAGAAACAGTACAATTGATGAACTATATGATGCAAGGTGTTATTGAAAATGGAACCGGTAAGAATTTACGCAATGTTTATGGAGTAAAAAGTGATATTGCTGGTAAAACGGGTACAACACAGGATAATGCCGATGGATGGTTCATCGGGTTTACTCCAAAGTTACTGGCAGGAGCATGGGTTGGTGCCGAAAGTCCGGTTGTGCATTTCAGAACAACAACACTTGGTCAGGGAGCTCATATGGCCTTGCCTATCTTTGGGATATTTATGAAAAAGGTGGAGCAAAATGTAAAATATAGAAACTATACCAAGAGTAACTTTCCATTATTAAATGATGATCTGGCTTCCTTAGTTGATTGTGCTGATTTTTCTGAAACAGATCCTGATAGATCAATATTTGAGATATTTCGATTTGGCAAAAGGTCAAGACCTGATTCAACCAGGTTAAAAGGGACGTCAGGAAGAGAAAGTACTGATAAAAAAGAAAAGAGAGAAGGTCTGTTAAAGCGTATGAGAGATTTGTTTAGAAAGAAGAACTAATTCTATTTAGTATTTGCACGAAAACTCAAGTGCAGATAAGAAAGCCTCATTTTTGAGGCTTTCGAAGCTCGGAAATTGTGAGTTTACTACTGTAAATGATCATTTTGAGAGAAAGAGTAACAGCCTGCCCCGATTATTTCGGGGAAAAAACGGAGTTTTCTTGCTATCCCTATTTCGTGATCATTTATAAAGTTCAACCACTGCGTTGTTGCTCAACATCCAAATCCTCATATGCACTGGTATACTGCGGGTTGAATTTTTCACACTCCTTGTATCTGAAATTTTGTAGTCCAGATACCCGACTTTATGGTCAGGCACTGTTTATGACTTCATTTTTTTTATTGAACTCCGGCAAATTAGGAGCTGGTTGATTTCTCATCTTAGCCCGCTATTCTTTCATAATTTTCAGTTGAATCTCACTATTTATAGGCGGTCTGAATCCAAAATTTTATGTCGAACTCAGGTTACTATATGCGAGATCAGAGGCTGGTTTACTTGAGCTACACCGAGTGAAGCAATAGTCATGAAATAAATTGTGGTATTACCTTAGTTACTACGATATTTTGTAATGCAGAATAAATGTAGTGGATTGAAATTACAGCGTTAATATCATTGGAATATTGGAATAAAAAGTGTTAAATTAATAGAATAAACCTGATTTGGAATTCAAAACGAATATTTAATAGTATTAGAGTACTTGAATTTCCGGATTATTTGAACCCTAAACTTACCAATCAATGGATAATAATTCTCATATAGATATAATACATCAGTTTAATCAGAAAATTGATTCTTTAAAAAGGGAGAACACTTTGTTGATGGAACAACTTAATTCGAAGCAGTTCAATAACGAAATTTTTTCCATGGATTATGAATTTATCTGCGATAAACTGGAAGCTCCAATAATTTTAATATCAAATATTTCAGGAGGCCATATAATGTATTGCAATGAAGCCTGGACTAGAATTACAGGTTATTCAAAGTCTGAGTCTTTAAAACTTGCTCCGGTTTCCGTTATTGTTGAAGAAGATCGATATTTGATTGAGAAAATACGTGATAAAAGAATGATTGGAGATTATTCTAATTTAAGTGCTGAGGTTAGAATCAGAACAAAAAGTGGTGATCTGAAATGGGCTGGTTTTTTGTCATCAGTTGTAAACATCAATGGAAAACTCCGTTCTCTGATTCATGCTCAGGATATTACTAATGAAAAATCAAAGGCGAATGATTTAGCAAGAAGTGAAAAGATATTTAAAGCTTTATTTGAGGATAGTTTAATTATTAATTTAATATTGAATAGAGCCGATTTTGTAATTGCAGATGCTAATTTAGAAGCTATAAATTACTTTGGATATTTAAAAGATGATTTTTTAGGTAAACCAATCTGTGAATTATTTTTTGAATGTGAAAAATCAGTTGAGCAATTAAATAATCTCATAAATGAAGGCGGTGGAACTACTGAATTTCAATTTCGGCTGAAAAACGGAATGGTTAGATTAACCGAAGTTAATGTAAGTCGCATTTCAGTATATGATGACACCCTTTTTTTAATTTCGTTAAGAGATATTACAGAGCGAAAATCACTGGAGGCTGCTCTAATTGAAAGTGAGGCTAAGTATAAGGCAATTGTAGATAACAACTACGACGGAATATATATTTACAAGGGAAACTCCATTATTTTTGCTAATAACAGGTTATTTCAGTTATCAGGATACTCCCCTCAGGATTTTAATAGCAGAGAATTCTGGGAAATCGTTCATCCTGAAGACAGGGAACGAATTAAACAATATGCTGTTGAAAGGGCTAAAGGCTTATCTACTCAGAATAATTATCAAGGCCGGGTAATATGTAAAGATGGTGTAATAAAGGAATGTGAATTTTCTGTTACAGCCATAAAGCTATTCAATGATTATGCGGTTTTAGGGGTTGTTCGGGATATATCAGAAAGAATAAAATCAGAAAGAATAATTAAGGAAAGCGAAGAGAAGTTCAGGAATTTTGCCATGAACTCTCCTGTTGGTATATTTTCAACCAATCAGGATGGTGTTTGTACATTTGTTAACCCGCAGTGGCTAAGGTTATTAAATAAAAGTGAAGAGGAGGTTGTTGGTAAAAAGTGGACACATGCTATCGCTGAACCTGATCAAAAATTATTAATAGATAAGTTTGAAGATCACATAAAAGAAAATGATTCTTATGCATCAGAATTTAAAGTTAACAGAAGTGATAATCAGGTAATTTGGGTGTATGGTAAAATTACTAAAATTAAAGGCTCTGGCGGTGTAATAAGTTCATATTTAGGTAGTTTTGTAAATATAACAGAGCGAAAAGTTGCAGATGAAAAATTGAAGGAGAGCGAACGGTTTCTATCTACTTTAATCGGAAATTTAAAAGGAGTTGTATACCGTTGTATGCTGGATGAGGATTGGACGATGCTATATTTTAGCGATGCTGTTTTAGATTTGACCGGATATTCAAAAGATGAGTTACTGGAAAACAAATCCATTACATATATTGAAATCATTCATCCTGATGATAGAGACATGGTGAAATCGATAGTGATGAATAGTTTGCAGAATAATACATTATTCTCACTTGAATACAGAATTATTCGTAAGGATGGTACTATGAAATGGGTGTGGGAACAGGGTGCGAAAATTGTAACTGACGATGGTTCTGAATTTGTAGAGGGAAACATTTCGGATATTACCAGTCAGAAAAATGCAGAGGATAGATTAAAGAAAAGCGAGGAGCGGTATAGGTATATAACCGAAAATTCAATTGATATTGTTTGGCAGGTAGATAAGGAATTGCGTTTTAGTTATGTTTCACCTGCACTTGTGAAAATATTAGGATACACACCAGAAGAATGGGTTGGTAAACCGATATGGTTTCTTATAAATAAGAGAGATTTAATTTCAATCACCCAAAAAGTTCTGGATCAATATAGTGAATCAGATTTAACGCCTGTTGTAAAAATAGAAACAGCTATAAAACATAAAATTTCGGGTGAATATGTCACCTTAGAAACTGAGGGAAAATTATTTTATGAAAATAATAAATTGGTAGGTTTAATAGGTACATCCCGAAATGTTACAGAGAGGAATGGAATGATAGCTAAAATAAAAGAAAATGCTGCGAATTATATGGCAATTTTTGGTAATACAGGAACAGCCACATGCATTACAAACTCAATAGGAGACATAATTCTTGTTAATAAAAAATTTGAGGAGCTAAGTGGAACTCATTCTAAAAATATTATAGGAAGATTAACTTTAGTAAACTTTCTGTCAGGAGTTGATCAGATAAATAAAAGAGTATTAGATGATCTTGCTGAAAGCCAAAGTGAGTCTGTTTTTAAAGATGTTAAAGGAATAAAAAAGTCAATAATTTTAAGTGTTCAGGAAATTGAGAGAAGTAATAAATATGTGATTTCCATACTTGATATTACCAAAAATAAGGCTGTTGAAAATGAGCTTAAAAAGTTGAATGAAGAATTGGAAAGCAGGGTTTCGAAAAGGACAGATCAGCTTAGTTCAGCCAACAGGTCTAAATCAGAGTTTCTGGCCAATATGAGTCATGAGATAAGAACACCTATTAATGCAATTCTGGGTTTTACAGAATTACTATCCAATAAAGTATCCAACCCTGTTGAATTAAAATACCTTAACTCAATTCTTGTTAGTGGAAAAAATCTCTTGTCCTTAATTAATGATACCCTTGATTTATCAAAAATTGAGGCAGGAAAGTTAGATTTAACCCTTGAACCATCCAATGTAATCAGTATACTGGAAGATATTAAAAAGATTTTTGAGCTTAAATCAGAAAAGAAGGGGTTGATTTTAGATCTGGAAGTTAAGAATAACCTTTCAGATCAAAGCTATACTTTTATTGTTGATGAAAATAGATTAAAGCAGGTTTTAATAAATCTGGTTAATAATGCCATAAAATTTACAGATTCCGGATATGTAAAAATGAAATTATTGATTGAGCCAGAGAAAAAAGATTCCAATAGTAGATACGAATTCGCCAATATTACTATTCAGGTTGAAGATACAGGTATTGGAATATCAAAAGAATTTTTAAAGAAGATTTTTGATCCTTTTACGAAGCTTCATAGTTCTTTTGAGAATAACTATGATGGTACTGGTTTAGGTTTATCCATTTCTTTAAAACTTGTCAAACTAATGAATGGAGAGCTAACTGTTCATAGTACGTTGGGCAAGGGGAGTCAGTTCTCAGTATTCTTAAAACACGTAAGTATTGCGGAAACAGAGAAATTTTATGAACAGACATATCGATTCAATGTAAAGGATGTTGTATTTCAGAAAAGAACAATTCTTATTGTTGATGATGTTCCATTGAATATTGATTACTTATACAATGTTTTAACTCAATATTCATTAGATGTTCTTGTGGCCAGGAATGGCCAGGAAGCTTTGGATGTTTTAATGGATAACAAAGTAGATTTAATTATTACGGATCTTAAAATGCCTGTAAAAGATGGATTTTTATTACAACAGGAATTACAAAAATCCGAAGATTATTGTCATATACCGATTATTGCAGCTACAGCATTAGCAAATAAGGATAGTCTGTTAAAGATTGAGGCTCATAAATTTTCTGCACATCTGTTCAAACCCTACTCGGTTCGTGACATTACAAAAATGCTTTTGAAATTTATTCCTTATTCAGGTGTTGAAGTCAATTGTAAAACTGCTCAAACCGAAAATCAAGTTCAACCTCTATTATTTGAAGAAGATCTTGTAAAACAGTTTCGCCAGATTCTGATTCCAATGTGGAAGAAAATTGAAAGCAGGCAATCACATGTTGAAGTAATTGAATTTGGTAAAGAGCTGGAGAGTGTTGGGATTGAAACTGATCGGGTAAGATTAGAAGAGATGGGTAGAAACATAGTGGAAAGTATGGAACAATTTGATATTTCTCAGGTAATAAGTTTCTTGAAAAATTTTAAAGAAATTTTAAAAGAGAATAATTTATTAACCTGAGTTCGATATAAAATTAATGGCTCAAATCGCTTATAAATATTGAGTTTCAAGGAATGTTTGCGAAAGCATAGCGGGCTATGGTAAGCAAATATGACGCAGAAAATCGGTATTTATAAGTGACATTCAT
>JBNKRV010000247.1:0-5488 GCA_050296935.1 Marinilabiliaceae bacterium
CTATGAATGTCACTTATAAATACCGATTTTCTGCGTCATATTTGCTTACCATAGCCCGCTATGCTTTCGCAAACATTCCTTAAAACTCAATATTTATAAGCGATTTGAGCCATTAATTTTATATCGAACTCAGGTTATAAGGTTGGTAGAATAGCTAGTTCCGAATTAATTAAACGTTTGTATTTGTGGGGTGAATCATTATTTTTGTTTTTCGTCAAATGATTAATTGTTTTAATAATATTGACGTTATACTACCATATATGCACATAATCAACAATGTTCACTTAGTAGAAATAAAATGGGTGTGTTATGAGCAATCCCCAAATAGCATCCAGTTTATTGTCAATGGAAAGTGTATTGTTTAATCTGATAAGTATCTGAAGAAATAGATTAAATTTGCATAATATGAAATTTAAGAAATGAGTAAAATAAAAATAAAAAATTTTGGACCTATTAAAGAAGGTCATCAAGAAAATGATGGTTGGATTGACATTAAAAAAGTTACAATTTTTATTGGTAATCAAGGTTCTGGTAAAAGTACTGTGGCAAAGTTGATCTCAACGTTTATGTGGTTAGAAAAGGCATTGATACGAGGTGACATAAAAGCCCCTGTTTCTTATCATGATTTTATTGAACTTATAGAGTTTCACCGTCTTGAAAGTTATTTACAAGCCAATACTGAAATTGAATATGAAGGAACTAATTTCCAATTCAAATTAAATAACAATTCAAATAAAAAAATTATTGAGGCTACAGAATTAAAAGTAGGTTTCTATAAGTTACCCAAGATAATGTATGTACCTGCTGAAAGAAATTTTTTAAGCTCAATAGAAAATATTAACAAAGTGTCTGACTTAATAGTGGGTAGCCTGAAAAATTATTCTGTTGAATTTCGGAATGCACAATTGACAAACAAAGGTAAAGCAATTAAACTACCGATAAATGATACTAAAATAATTTATGACCCCAAGGATGATGAAAACTATTTAATATTTGATGATGATAAACGACTTAAGCTTTCTCATGCTTCAAGTGGTTTTCATTCTTTTGTTCCTTTGCATTGGATTACTAAGTATCTGATTGATTTTATTAAACAAAGTGAAAAGCTGATATTGAAATCATTGAGCACAGACCAAACTATTCGCAGAAATAATGAATTGAAAAAGTTGAATTCATTAGAACTTGATGAGAAAGAAATTAGAGCAAGAGAAAAGGAAATCAATGAGAAGTATGTATGTAAACACTTTATAAATATTGTTGAAGAACCTGAACAGAATTTATTTCCAACATCGCAGAAACAAATGCTATATAGTCTTCTTGAATTTAACAACAAACACGATGGAAATAAACTGATTATGACAACTCACAGTCCATATTTGTTAGTTTATTTAACCTTATGTGTAGAGGCTAATAGATTAAAACAAAAAGCTAATACCGATACATTGAAATCTAAGTTAAGTGAAATTGTACCCATGGCATCTACAGTTGATGGAATAGACCTGGCAGTTTATCAGTTAAATGAAATTAATGGAGAAATTACAAAGTTGAAAAACTATAAAGGATTACCTTCTGATGACAATGACCTTAATAATGGTTTGGCTGATGCAAATGACGATTTTGCTAAATTATTAGACCTTGAAGATTTATGCCAGTAGATTTTTATGCAACACCATGCAATAACCCTCAATGGAATTGCCAAAACGAACCAATTCATTGTTTACAAGCAATACATTCTAACACTTTTGGTATTAGTGATGTAGAGGGAGGAAGCAATTTGCCTGCAAAAATAAACGCAATAAATCCTGATTCAGAGACCGATTTTATTGTGATTAACAATTCTAATAAAGAAGTGTCTTTCAAAGCAGTAGATTGGTGTGTTCCAATATTCCGAACTGGCACCTATAATTTAAATAATGAGGAGAGAATTACTGCACAATTTTCATCTGACAGCAATGGAAATGTATTAATTAAGCGATGTGAAGGATTTCTTCAATATGATAATTATATTGTTTTTATTGAAATAAAAAATCGACCTGGAGGAAGAGGTTGGCTTAAAGATGCAAGAGAAAAATTTGAGGAAACTATATTAAGTTTTATAGAACATCATCCTAATAATGCAGGTCAAATTGTAAAGCCAATACTTTGCAATCCATCATTTAGAGGTTCTCACCAGAATGAAACTGTACAAAGAAAAATATTAAAAGATAAAATTGGTGTAGATTTCGTTAGACAAGAAAGTCTTTCAATCTGAGAATGGTAATTAGTTATATTGAGTAACAAGAAACGCCAGTTGCCAATCGAATTCTAATACTTAACCAAATATTTAAAGAAATAATATCTAACTTTATTATTGCCGGACAACGACTGATGGTGATATTATACCGAATGTCTTAAGGGGACGTCTAAAAACCTGTTTTTAACTTTCTAAATTAGCGGATTTTTTCAATTGCAAAAATTCGTAAAATTGCTCCAATTTTGTAATAAATTGTCTATAAGCTATATAACACTTACACTTATTGATGTAAGGATAAATCTATCCCATTGAAACCTTGATTTTTAACTGTACACATCTGTTAATATTATAAGTTAAGTTCATCATTCCAATTTTAGCTTTTGCTCTTGCCATACCTATTGTTCTTACGATTGAACCATTCATGCTATTTTCTACAAATCCAAAAATATGTTCTACCCTTCGCTTATCGGTGAGCCCTCCGGTTTCAGCGTGGTGTTCGAAAAACCAGCTCGTATTCCAAAGCTACTATGTCCGGCAACTGCCGGATGACTACTCTGCTCTATCAGCCCGTGATTACAGAGCTCTCCCCTGGTAAATGCTTTATCCTTCTTCCAATCCCTGCCGCATCTACATTATAAACACTCATCTCCTTGACCTTTGGACGTTACAATGGTGTGCTTGTTTATCCAACCTCATAGCCTCATATCAGGTTTACAAATTGAATTTTAACCAAAAAGTAACGAAATGAGAAATGATTGATAATACGGGAGCGTTATAATTTCATTCTATTCAGGTTATACTGCGTTACAAATTATCGCCGTAACTAAGGCTATGCCTCTATATATTTTATGATCATTGCTTCACTCGGCATTATACCGGCGCAATTATAGTTTTAATTGGTATAACAATAGTTTCCACCTATTTAGTACTTACACGAAAACTCAAGTGACAGATAAGGAAGCTCCATTTTTATTGGTTGCATGTGTTTTACTAAATTTCAAACTCGTAGCAAAAAACAAAATCTGGATTCTATATTTATAATTATCAACACATCCAGGACTCAAACCGACCCATCACTATAACCCAATATTTTAACCTTATTAATCTCACCCATTTTTTAAAAGCAAGAAATATTTAGACTTATAATATGTTGCTATATGACTTTTTTTTTATAAATTCAATATAACTAATTAGTGCCTGTCCATAAAGTCGGGTGTTTGAACTATAAAGTTTAAATACAAGGCGTGTAAAAAATTCAAACCGAAGTATACTAGTCTATATGAGGATTTGAATTTTGAGCAACAACGCAGTAGTTGGACTTTATAGACGAACACTAATTAATGTTAGTTAAGATCAGATACAACCATAACCCATCAAAGAAATAAAGGCTTTATCAGTAAAACGTATTCAATTGGTAAATCCAGATAAGCTTTGAAAAATTCTTTAATCCAATGACCAAACCATCGCTTCAACATAATGATGAATTATTTTCTGATTTAGAAATCGAATTATCTAGAAATAAGTTCCGGAAAAAAGGATACACCATTTTTCCAAATGGCTTCAACCGCAATTCTGTTCAAAAATTCAAAGAGCAATCAGAAGAGGTTATGTACCATAACGGGTCTGGCAATACCATACCCAATGATTCACTACACTACCTTTCGCGAACGTTACTCCTAATAGAAGACAAATACTGCCATATATATTGTCAGTATCAAAGGCCTGGCCTTTATCTTCAATCCACACTTCCATCATAGTATTTGAAACTAACGAAACATAGGTTCAACATGCTTTGGCGTGCACTCTGTTTTGAAGGTTAACAATTACTATTAGTAGATGAAAAAATACAATTCTGAATATAATTGATTCTACAGTTAAAGTTTGCTAATTAAAAACAAAATGCACTTTGCTGATTGTATTTCATTCACATACATCATTTACAAATACTTTATGCAGATAGTGGCAGTAAAGGTTATACGTTAAGTCATGATAAAAAACATAAATCCATTTGAAAATCAAAATCATTTTTTTTGTAATGATTATTCTTTATATAAAATTAATTATTAACCAACTTAAAACATGTAATTATGGAAGGATATTTAGCAGAAATAAGAGGATTTGCAGGCAATTTTGCACCCAAAGGATGGGCTATGTGCCAGGGGCAGGTATTGTCAGTAGCTACTAATACTGCATTGTTTAGTTTACTAGGACCAACTTACGGTGGAGATGGTCGCACAACATTTGCATTACCAGATTTACGAGGAAGAACTCCTATTAGCTCAGGTCAGGGACCTGGCTTACACAATTACAATTTAGGGAAACGCAGTGGCGTTGAATCAGTTACTTTAAATACACTTCAAATGCCCACACACACACATTTTGCCACCATGAATCAGAATAAGTACCCTGTTGCTGGTTCCGTAGCTGCTACTATGAGCGTTAGTACATCAGAAGCGGAAGACAGTTCTCCTTCCGGCAATTATTTAGGAGTATCCTCTGCTGATGTATACGCCGATAGTGGAAGCAATGGAAATACATTAAATAGCGATGCTATTAAGATTAACACCTCTGGCCTTAGCGTAAACGTACCTTCTGATGCCGTTACTGTTGGTAATACCGGAGGTAGTCAGGCTTTCTCGATTATGCAACCCTACTTAACCATTAATTGGATTATCTGTACTGAGGGACTATATCCGTCAAGAAGTTAAGGTTAGAATCAGAGATCTTTTTATAAAAAATTAAGCTGGCTGGAGTTTAAATCCCCATGCCGGCAAAACAAATTTAAAATTAAATATTATGGAAGGAACAATAGGCGAAATCAGAGGTTTTGCAGGAAATTTTGCACCTCAAGGATGGACTTTTTGTCAAGGTCAGATCTTATCAATTTCTGAGAACCAAGAATTATACAGTGTTATCGGACCAATTTACGGCGGAAATGGGAGTACAACATTTGCAATACCTGATTTACGAGGAAGAACTCCCATTAGTGCAGGAGTCGCCCCCGGTTTAAGCACCTACCTACTAGGTCAGAGATCAGGTGCAGAAATCCACTATTTAACTACAAATCAAATGCCTGCTCATTCTCATGCAGCTGCCATGAATCAGAATAAGTATCCTGTTGCTGGTTCCGTAGCTGCTACTATGAGCGTTAGTACATCAGAAGCGGAAGACAGTTCTCCCTCCGGTAATTATTTAGGAGTATCCTCTGCTGATGTGTATGCCGATAGTGGAAGCAATGGAAATACATTAAATAGC